>CAYUAK010000055.1:0-31757 GCA_964442765.1 uncultured Tannerella sp.
TTCCCTGAAGCAGTTTGCGGACACGTTCAGGCTCTTTTACGCCCGGCAATTCTATTAAGATACGACCGTCGGTCTCGAGCCGTTGTATGTTAGGCGATACTACACCAAACCTGTCTATACGGGTACGCAGTACGTTGAACGAATTGTCCATGGTGCTTTTCAACTGCTCCTTTAATACGGATATCACCTGGTCATCCGAACTTTGAAAGGTAATCCTGTCTTTTAGCTCGAAAGTCCCAAAAAATGGCGATAACCGCATGTTCGGATCTATCCGTCGAAATTCCTCAACGAAAAGGTCAATAAAGCCACGTTGACTTGTCGATGACTGACGCGCATAAGCCGCATCAAGCGCCCGATTAAAATTCTCATCTTTATTATTCCCTGAAAGCGTACGGATGACATCTGCTACATTCAGTTCAAGAATGACGTTCATACCGCCTTTCAAGTCAAGGCCTAATGTTATCTCATTCTCTCTACATTCTTTTAATGTATAACCTAACCATACTTTTTTACTGGCAAGCGAATCCAGGAAAAAACTCTCTCGCGATGAATCACCATTGGCATAGATAGCCGCTTCTTTGTTATATTTACTTGTCACAAACGAAAATGACAAATAAAAGCAACAAATTAACGTGAGCATAATGGCGAATACCCTTACAAATCCTTTGTTTTGCATTGATTTTTACGTATTTAAATTTTATTATTTCAAGAAACAGCATTTTTTAAAGGCGCAAAGATAGGAATAATTATTGAAACTCAAAAATTTCAGCAGTCGGAACAGCTATTCAGCAAAGAGAAACAGAGACACAGAGTAGCACAGAGACAAAGGGGATAGGGTGTAAAAAAAATAGACGGATGACTATCCGCCTCTATAAAAAAAGAAAGGTTGTCTCACGACAACCACAATCTTCATTGTTAACCTTAAATCTAATACCATGAAAAACACGGTGCAAAAGTACTGCCTTTTGAAATACCCACCAAATATTTTTGCAAGAAAATTTTCACTTTTACGTTTATTTAACTTTTTGGTGCTTTTCTATAACATTCCTTTACATTTTTCGCCATATTTTATACATATTTTAACTCCTTCCGTCGGCCCCCCACATCAATTTTTCTCTCAAAGTCTGATAAAAATTTTGGGTATATCGCTTTATCAATCGCGTTTTGAAGTCGGCTTTTTCGATTTTCAGGACGATCCCGACCGGCATAACTTCTGCGCGTCCGTCTAACGACACAAAGAAAGAATTAGAGCGACTTTCGATTTTAAGGGTAATCGTATAGTCGTCCGGAATGACGATGGGTCGAACGTTCAACGAATGTGGCGCCACAGGGGAAATAATAAAATTCCGGTTCTGCGGTAACAAGATAGGGCCATTTGCACTCATCGAATAGGCGGTGGAGCCTGTAGGGGTAGCTATTACAAGGCCATCTGCCTTATATGAAGTCAGATATTCATCATTTAAATACGTATGAATCGTAATCATTAACGAAGTATCTCGCTTCGATACGGCTATCTCATTCAAGGCGTAGTTAAATCCACTAAAAGGATGCTCGTCAGAAATGAAATGCAACAACGAGCGCTCTTCTACTTTAAAGTTTCCATAGAACAACTCGTCCAACATCTCATCGATTTGGTCACAGCCGACATCTGCCAGAAACCCCAGCCGACCGATGTTTATTCCTAAAATTGGAATGTTTTGTTTATTAACCTGTAAAACCGTCCGCAAAAATGTTCCGTCGCCGCCTATGCTCAAGGCAACATCCAAATTCATCTCGCTATCGTCGATAGTCCCCATTTTTTGCGGGCAATAGCCGAAGCTGTTTTGCAGAAAACCGAAAAACGATGACTGCACAAAAACTTCCGCTTTCCGCATGTTTAGTTTTTCAAATAAGTCTTTGATAACGTTCAATTGAGCCTCCTTACACTCGTGTCCGAAAACGCCTATTCTCATTCGATTTTTTCTTTTTTTTTATTGTTATTCTATTATTTCAGGAAAAATTCCTACTTTTGCACTTGATTTAGGCCGCAAAGTTAAATGAAAGTGTTCTAATTTCAGCTATTTCGGATGATAAATTTAAGTGTAAACATCAATAAGATTGCAACGTTACGCAACTCGCGTGGAGGTAACATCCCTGATGTCAGGCAAGTAGCACAGGATATCGAATCATACGGAGCGCAGGGTATAACCGTTCACCCGCGACCGGATGGTCGTCATATTCGGTATAGTGATGTGTTTGACATCAAGCCTGTTATCCGGACGGAATTTAATATTGAGGGCTATCCCTCTGCTGCATTTGTCGATTTGGTAATGAAAGTGCGTCCTACGCAGGTCACACTTGTGCCCGATGCACCCGAAGCGCTCACCTCAAACAAAGGGTGGGATGTGAACGCTCACTTTGACAGACTGTCCGAATTAGTCGAATTGTTTCACTCCAAGACAATACGCACTTCTCTGTTTGTCGATACCGACCTGTCAACGATTGAGATAGCAGCCCAGACCGGAACCGACCGCATTGAGCTTTATACAGGGCCTTATGCGCTCTATTATGAAAAAGGAAGAGAAGCGGCCTCCGAGCCTTTCGTCCGGGCTGCTTCACTTGCCAGGCAATTAAAGGTTGGCGTAAATGCCGGCCACGACCTGAACCTACAGAACTTAGCCTGGTTAGCTTCGCAAATCCCCTGGATAGAAGAAGTCTCTATCGGCCATTCCCTAATCTGTGACGCTTTGTATTACGGGCTTGAAAAGACGATTGCGAATTATAAGGGGTGCCTTGCAACTCCCCCTTTGAACTTTCCTGTGAAAATGAATCAATGTGTCTCTTTACGAAGTGAAGAAAATGGGGGCAGGGGGATGTAAAGCCGAAAATAAGTAAATAAAAAACAATAAAATAATTAAAACATGAACATCCTATTATTATTACAACAAACAACAGGCGCTATGCCGGAGCTGACCCAAGCTGTATCATCTACCACCTCGACCGAAGCGCAGATTAACATCATCGACCTGGCGCAAAAAGGCGGATGGATTATGTATGTGCTTTATGCGCTATCTATTGTAGCGATTTTTATCTTCATTCAACGTTTTTTAATCATCAAACGCGCGAACAAAAGCGATGATGGTTTTATGAGCCGCATAAAAGATTATATCTACGACGGCAAAATAGAATCAGCCCTCAACCTGTGCCGCAAAACAAAAAATCCCTCTGCGCGTATGATTGAAAAAGGCATCTCACGCCTTGGACGACCGATGAGCGATGTGCTGGTAGCCATCGAAAATATCGGTAACATCGAAGTAGCTAAGTTGGAAAAAGGATTATCTATCCTGGCTACCATCGCTGCCGGCGCCCCGATGATAGGCTTTTTAGGAACGGTCACCGGTATGGTTCGCGCATTTTTCGCCATGGCAAATGCCGGTACCAATGTGGATATTACCATGCTTTCGGGAGGTATATACGAAGCGCTTGTGACCACGGTCGGCGGACTTATCGTAGGGATTATCGCCATGTTCGGCTACAACTACTTAGTTGCACAAGTCGATAATGTCGTTAATAACCTCGAATCCCGTACAATGGAGTTTATGGATTTATTGAATGAACCGGCAAGTTAATACGAATAATCATGGCGCTCAAACGTAAAACTAAAACCAATCCGAACTTCAGCATGGTGTCGATGGCCGACATCATCTTCTTGTTGCTTATTTTCTTTATGATTACTTCGACCGTTGTCGTACCCAATGCTATCAAAGTGAACTTGCCACAAGCGCAAAGACAGACTGCTGCAAAGCCACTATCACGCGTTACTATCGACAAGAACCTGAATTATTATGTCGCTTACGGTAATCAAAAGGAAAGAAAAGTGACCTTCGACGAGATAGTCCCGTTCTTGAAAGAACGCTTTGAAAAAGAGCCGGATATGTATGTCGCTCTCTATGCCGACGAGACAGTGCCTTACGGTAAGATTGTTGATGTGATACATATAGCCACTGTCAACAATTTTAGCTTGCTATTTATGGCGCGTCCTCCCGACAAATAATTTGACCCGGAAATTAGGAACAACCCGTATTGAGTGTTCAAACGAGTTCCCTGTTTTCTTTGCTTTATTATTAAAACATTATTCGCATGAAACTTGATAAAGACGACATTACCGCATTTATGGCTACCGTTATCATCAATCTGATAGCGTTCTTTTTCCTTTATACAGGCGTTCTGAAAACCATGGGTCCCTCGGCTGATAGTGGCATTCCCGTAAACTTTGGCGAGTTTGTTGTTGCAGGCATTTATCAACCTTCCTCCGGAACGCCTGTCCTTCAGCAGAATCAAAACCCGCCCCAACCACAACCTGCCCAAACACCACCCAGACAAACCCAGCCACAGCAAAGGCAAACGCAGCCACAGCAAAGGCAAACGCAGACACAACAAAGACCGACACAGACACAGCCGCAACAAAGGCAGACACAGCCCCGACAAACAACCACACGACCTGCTACCCAGACAACCAACGAAAGAGTTATCACACAGGACAAGGTAGAAACAGCGCCTGCGCCTGAAAACACAAACAACAATGCTGCAGTCGCCGAAGCAAACGCCCAGCGGGAAAAAGAAGAAGCCGCAGCCCGGCAGCGGGAAGCCGAACAGCAAAAAGAACAGGCAGCAATAGATAACCGTGCAGCAAGCAATTTCGGTACATCAGGCGCCCAAGAGAAGAGTAGTGGCGATGCCTCCTCAGGTATTTCTAACGCAGGCAGTCCTTTTGGCAATACAAGTTCACGCCAGACTGGAGGACCCGTTGGAACAGTCAATCTTGGCGGTCGTACACTCCGTGACGGCTTTTTGCCCGCCCCTGCCGATACAGAATGTGAGACAGGCCGAATAGTTATTAACATTACCGTCGATCCGAATGGAAACGTAATCTCCGCCGAAATAGGACGCGGCACAAACATTAGTAACAGTAATATACGTAACAGCACAGTAAACGCAGCTAAAAACGCTAAGTTCAACCGAGAACCTATCTCAACTAACCAAATCGGAACAATCACTTATAACTATGTATGCAAGTAACAACGGCATCCCTGCCGTTGCCTAAAACAAAAATAAAAAATTATTAATCAGCTAATTCTGTATATTATGAAAGCAATCGTATTTCTTGCAATTGGCTTCGAAGAAATGGAAGCCATCGGCACAATCGACATTTTACGACGCGGCAACATTCACACCGTCACCGTATCCATCACCGGCAATCTTGCTGTAACCGGCGCCCATGCTATTTCGGTTATTGCCGATTCACTTTTTGAAGACATGGATTTTTCAGACTATGACGCACTAATATTGCCGGGTGGCGGTCAGGGTAGCGTTTTGTTAAATCAACACAAAGGCGTAAGGCAAGCTTTAGTCGAAGCATCCACTAAAGGCCAGTTGATAGCCGCTATCTGCGCAGCGCCGCGCGTCTTCGGTAGCTTAGGTCTTCTAAAAGGCAAAAAAGCCGTCTGTTATCCGGGTATCGAACCGGAGCTGACAGGCGCTACTATCCTCCAAGAACCGGTTGTGACCGACCAAAACATCATCACCGGACGCGGCCCCGGCCTCGTTTTCGACTTCGGCTTGGCTATCCTCACCTACCTGAAGGCCAACACCAACGGCGTAGCTACTGACCTTCTATTAGCTTAATGTTGATTAATTTCGCCATAAGGGAACTTCTAAAAACCCTAAACTCTGCGTTACGCTCCATCGACAAAATGCTCATTTACTTCATGTAAACTGCGCTTTTGTCTCAGTCGCAAGCCTTGATTTTTGAGTTTTTAGAAGCTCCCATAAGTGATATAAAAAGGGAGATATGGCGAAGTATACTATTCATCAAATTTATAATTCCCCTATTTTGAACGGGTTAAATGAAGTGTTTGTATCGTAGGTATCAGTCGCTTCGATTTTCTTGATAAAGCGAACGACGCGGATGGTAACGGGCAAAACGATAACCTCATAGACCGACTTGAGTACAGTTTGCGTTCCTACCATGATAAGCAGTATCTCATTAGGAATAAGGCCATAGAAGGCAACAGGGAAAAATATCAACGAATCAGCTCCTTCGCCTGCAAGCGTAGAAACAATGGCCCGCAATGAAAAGTTTTTCCCTCCGGAAGCAATTTTCATCTTGCTCATAATATAAGCGTTTAGGAATGAGCCTACCAAAAATGCACAAAGGCTCGCAACGACGATACGGGGCGACAAGCTAAACACGAAATTAAAACTCTCCCCGCCCTCCCAGAACGGCGCTGCCGGAAGGATTACAGCTATCTGAGCCACCCCGACAACAAAAAAATTCATCGTAAAACCTGCCCAAATAACCAAACGAGCTTTCCTGAACCCCCATACCTCCGAAATGCAATCGTTGATGACGTAAGATAAAGGAAAAAGCAATAAGCCGGCAGTAGTAGTAACCGGGCCAATCTGAAGAACTTTAGTTTCAAAAAAGTTGGAAACTATCAGACATACAATAAAAATTATCCCTAGGAGCATAAAAGGGACAGAAACTGTTTTTTTCATAACTCATATTTAAAACTTCTGCATATCACAAAGGCGTTTATAGTAACCGTTTTGGGCTAACAGCGCTTCGTGTTTGCCCCTTTCGACGATTTCCCCTTCGTGCAGGACGCATATCTCGTCGGCGTTGCATATTGTCGAGAGGCGGTGGGCAATGACGATGGTCGTGCGGTTACGCATCAAGTTTTCGAGCGCTTCCTGTACCAAACGTTCCGATTCGGTATCAAGCGCCGAGGTAGCCTCATCTAAGATAAGGACAGGCGGGTTTTTCAAAATAGCGCGGGCGATGCTGATGCGTTGTCGCTGGCCGCCCGACAGCTTGCCGCCCCTGTCGCCGATGTTCGTGTTGTACCCCTCTTCGGTAGCCATGATAAACTCATGCGCGTTGGCAATGCGGGCGGCTTCTTCAACTGCAGAACGGGTCGCATTTTCTACCCCAAAAGCGATGTTGTTGTAAAACGAATCGTTGAAAAGGATAGCCTCCTGGTTGACATTCCCCATCAACCCCCGCAAATCGCATAAAGAAGCGTCTCGCACATCCGTATCATCTATCCTGATACTACCCTTATCTACGTCGTAAAAACGGGGCAATAAATCCACTATCGTACTTTTCCCTGAACCCGATTGCCCCACCAACGCGATGGTCTTACCCTTTTCGATGAAAAGAGATATCCCTTTCAGTACCCATTCGTTCTGATAGCGAAACCATACATCCTTATATTCGATAGCGCGGTTCAGAGCAATAGGTTTCGGATTGGCTGGCGAATAGATGTTCGATTCGGCCTTTAGTATCTTATCCACCCGTTCGACCGAAGCCAACCCTTTCTGTATGGAATAGGTAGCCTTACTCAGGTCTTTGGCCGGATTGATGATGTTGTAAAAGATAATCAGGTAATAGATAAACGTGGAGGCGTCAATCGGACTGCTGTCGCCGAGGATAAGCGTCCCGCCGTACCACAGTATCACGACAATAGTTGCTGTCCCCAAAAACTCGCTCATCGGATGCGCCAACTGCTGACGGCGGTAAATGCGGTTGCTTGTCCGGCGGAAAGCATCATTGGCTTCTTCAAACCGTTTTCGTATCTTTTTCTCCGCTATAAAGGCTTTGATGATACGCAATCCTCCTAATGTCTCTTCTATCTGGCTCATCAGCAAGCTCCATTGTGCCTGTCCAAGCAGCGACTTGCGTTTCAATGTCTTCCCCACCTTACCCATTACATAGCCCGCTACCGGTAACAGGATAAAAACAAAAATCGTCAGTTGCCAACTGATGACAAACATGGCCGTCAGGTAAATGAGGATCAGGATTGGATTTTTGAAGAGCATATCTAAAGAACTCATGATAGACGTCTCTATCTCGTTCACATCCCCCGACATACGCGCAATGATATCGCCTTTTCGTTCTTCCGAAAAGAAACCAAGCGGCAACTCCGTGATTTTATGGTTTATCTGATTGCGTATATCCCGCACTACACCCGTCCGGATAGGTATCATCGTATAAAAGGCCATATACATAGCCAGTACTTTCAACAGCGTCATAAACACAAGGAATAACCCTAACAGAATCAGCGTAAACGCCCCTCCATGCGTTTCGATGATTTGCGAAATAAAAGCAAAGAAGTTGTTTTTCAGCAGTTCAAAAGCCCCTTTCCACGAATCCCACGAACTGGGATCCCAGGCTTGCCAAGCATACACCGAATTATCCATTTTAAACAGAATATTCAGTATCGGGATGATAAGTGCAAAGGTAAAGAGGTTAAGAATAGCCGAGAGGATATTAAACCCGATGTTGAGCGCCAAATAATTCTTATATGGCGGCACAAACCGTTTTAATACACGGACAAAATCCTTCATGTATTACGGAGTATATTTAATACACCGTACCGGGTAAGCGTCCGCATTATCGCCGAAATCATCTTTGCTATACAACAGAGCGCCCGTCGTATGAATGCGGTGAGACCCGCCGGGTAAGGTTACATTATTCTGTAAGATAACCGGCGAACTCGTCCAGTAGTAGCATTGTCCTCGTAATGTGGGCGTTCCTCCATCCATGTGTTGTCCGCCTACATTACTTCTAAAAGACCAGCGCCCCATTCTCATACCTTGCGCAGGCCAATAGGACTTCATACTTGAAGAGGAACTTTTGCTAAAGAAATATTCCCAGTTCCACTGTCCATTGGTAAAAAACCACAAATTCGGATTCGTCGGTTTATTTAACGTATCGGCGTCGTGCAGTATCGACAGCTCATCTTTGTTAGGCACTCTATAGCCAGGCGGGCAGGGGTCATTATTGGTTTTGGCATTTTCAATCCATCGGCTTGGGATAGAACTCCCTAAAAGCCAGTCGACAGGAACATTCAAATCGGACGACGATGTATTATTGCATATAAACACCATTGGATTGAGACGGGCATAATCGGCTGTTTGCGTTGATGGAACGCGTTGCCAGGTGACGCCTGTATTACGAATGGTATTATTCGTTGCAATAGCCAGCGAATTAGTTGCTGTTTCATTCGCGTTGCCATCCCCTCCAAAGAACGGGTCTTTGCGTCCCCACTGATATACAAACCCGAAATGATCAATCGGCGAATTGCCCAATTGCGCCGATAGCGCCCCGATATTCCTGTCTAAGAACCTTTTATTATCCTGATGTTCAAGCTCTTTCGGCTCGTCTGTTATCCATATATGCCATGACCAGACTATCGCATTCGATTTTTTCAGGGCAAGCATAACATTTCCTTTTGTATATTTCCCAAAATCAGTTCCAACCCTAAACCGAATATAATTAAAATTACCATTCTCAACCTCTGTGCTATCGTTTTTGATGATTGATAAAGGATCTATCAGTTCGCTAATTGAAAAATTATTCCCTCCTTTTTCTTTCGACGCCCACAGCCAAACTACTGTATCTCCTTTACCGCTGAGTGATTCTCCGTTTATTTTATATAATGGAATCTGACATAATCCGGCTTGCGAGATAATATAACAATTAGAGGCCTTGTCTTTAAGAAAATACGTAAGGACTTGGTCGGAAACTGTATTATCTTTTTTAGCAACAACATGGATATCATAGACCGTGTTAGGTTTGATTTCTGCTATTTGATGTTGCGAAATTATCTTATATCCATCCATTTCGACAATGGCCACTAAGCGGTCATCAGCGTTAATTTTTGTCGGATTAACAATCAGCCAAGCGGAAGGATTCGTTGATGAAGGTGTAATTAAAGGACTATTTGATAATTGTGCTGTAATCGTATTATTATAGTTTGTGGACGAAAACTCCGGCCCTGCATAACCGGGTGATTCCGGAGCTTTTGACAAATCAATGGAATAATTGCCTGCCAATTTATATTCTAATGGAACCTCTAACCGGTCTTTATTGGCAATGTAAACTGTAATTTTTTTTACCGGTCGCAAGATAGACATTTCAGGAGAATAATTAACCCTGAAGCGTAATATTGAAAATACACTTTTTAAATTAATCACTGGAGTGCCTCCCTTCAAAACAAAGGTAGAAGATGGCTCGGAAATCATTAGCATATTACTGTTCAACGAGCTATCCATCAATGAATCAGCAACTGATTGATCCTGTATGTTATTTAATTTGTACGAAAGGGTTGTGCCGCTAACTGATGTTTGATGGGGGTAATACGCATACAATTCTCCTCTCTTTTCCTTCGTTTTGACCGTTATTTCTGCCAATGCCAGCGTATTTCCTGAAGATTTTATCTTTAAATCGTGGTTATAAGGAAGTAAAGCCTCGCCCAATGAATCTCCTTTCAGGAATAATCCAACGTTTAGTTCTGCCTTTAAATCATCCCTCGACCAGATGATGGATGGGATATCTGGTTTCATATCAACGTAAGCGTATGAATGAATTTTCCCCGCGAAATTTGCGGAGCAAGAAACAAAAAACGTTCGCTCTATCTCCTCATCATCCGGATCTGTAGTCTCTTCTTCTTCCTCAGGTTCAATAACAAGTTTTGAAGTGCATCTACTCATTGAAAATGATATTGTTACGAAAAGACATGTTAGTAAAAAAATTTTTTTCATAATTTATCTCATTTAAAGGGAACGAAAAAACTAATGCTCAAAGGAAATGACAAAGACTGTTTTGCCATCATCATAGCTACATTTTTTCAGGTCAACAGGACTAATCATAACGGAAGCATTCGGCTCAGAATTTGAAACAGGTTTATTAAATTTAGGATTCCTCAAAGCGCTTGACATGCCGAAATAAATTTTAATTTCATCACTATTGTTCTTACATGCCAGCCAATTGATTTTACTATTTTGATGTAGTATCACTTCGTCCAATTGGTTGTCGCTGCAATTCAAACTGATAAGGTTTTTAAAATGCTCAATTCCGGTAAGGTCTTTTATATTTCTGCCGGAACAATCTATTTCTTTAACGGCCTTAGCTTCAGCTAAAGAAATTTGCCCGTCCTTGTTCTTATCAAAGTGTTCTAATAAATACGCTTTAAAATTGGGATCGGGTATCACAACTATTTTTTTACTATCACTGCCGGTACAGTTCGACAGCAAAACCATCACCGATAAAACGCTAAAAAGCAAGCTAATTTTCTTCATTTTGGCTATTTTTTTAAAATAAATTTTTGCAAAGGTACGTATTTGTCTATTCCTATCCAAATTTTTAAATATATTTAAAAAAAAGTCACTCCGCTTGAAGTCGATTCAGACGGAGTGAAAAAAACTCTTCAAAAGAGACAAACTAGAAAAAAAAGTTATTCATTATTCATTACACCATTTAATTTTAATTGACGGGCAATAATCCGTCTCTGCAACACTATTAAATACTATCTTTTTACCTTAGGGCAACAAATTGTTCTTTAGATTAATGACTCCTGTACCGAAAAGTCCGCCGTTTTCCGCCTTCTTGATATAGTCCTTGTCTACGACACATCGCACATTAGCGCCTAAGAACTTATCAATAGAACTCCAAGAAGATATGGTCAAAATCGGTAAATGCGTCACAGTAAGGCCGTATCCTACATTTGAAGCGCCTGAATAGGAAGTCCAGTAACGGCTGTTACTTCCCGGAAATTCTAATACTCCCCATGCACTCATATAGCCACTGTAAGGATAATATCCCACTAATGGGCTATAAATACCGTTGGAAATTGAGAAGTTAAATCCGTTTGGTCCGGTATTTATTATCTCACCCGACCACGGCGATAGCGAAGGCAGCGTATTACTTTTCATTAAAGGTACTCTCCATCCTTCAGGGCATGGGTCGTAAGCGGTCTTTTTCCCTTCGGGCGTATGCCATAAATTATCGTTTTCAATGACCAATGGCCAATCTTCTGTCACGGCAGGAACCGAGCGAATAATAAATTGGTCAGGGTAAGTGAGGACATATTGTAATGCTAACTTGTTATTTCGCAAATCGGTGTTTACCGGAACTGTGCTAACGCTTTTTGTAGTAAACGGATGGAGCGTAGCAGATGAGTTATTCTCAAACCATTCCAATGGTGTTGTCGGGAATGGGTCTTTTCGTCCGAACTGATAAAACAGACCGCGTGCCTTCCCATCGACATCATACGTATTAGTCAAAGCGCCGAGATTTCGATCCATAAATACGTTTTTAACCGTACTGGAGGGCGTATAAAGTTTCTGTCCTGCCGCCTGATAGGGATCATATTCTGTTACCCAGATATGGAAAGTCCAGTGGATAGTTGGATTGACGGTTTGCAAGTGCATCGCTATAACCGCATTGCCCGGCACGCCTGCTTCGGCAATGATATAAGCCGAATCGGGACTATTAGGGTGGACGACGCGTACATTCTTAACTACATCTTGTGTTGGATGGTCTTTCCACAAAACACTTGCCGTTATTGGAAAAGCAGTAAGTCGAATGTTATGGGAATAAATCTCATTTTCCCAATGGCTGAAAACACCTGCAAGCGGGATATAAGCTGTCGTTTGATTGAGTGGAGCACCGGAAAGAGCAGGTCGCAGGACATAACTGTTGACAGGAAGAGGCACCGTATCGCGTCCCTGAATAAAAAAGCTCTCTTTAGCTTGATTTCTAATGGCCACATAAAATGCCGGTCCTAAGGGTGGCTCGTTATCTTCGACGTATGGACGGTAAATATAAACACGCTGTATCTGGTCATTTCCAGTTCCTGTTACGGGGTTGGAAACGTCCCATGCCTGCCAATTGACGCCGCCATTTTTGCTTGCAATGACCCCTTGATTTCTGTCAGCCATAGGGTTAATCAATACCAAACTCCAAGGCGTATTTTTAGTCACTTTCAAATCGATCCATGAAGCACCCTTCGAATGGTCATCAATAGCCCCAATCGTCGGATAGGCAGTCAGGTTGGCTGCCGTATAATTCTTCACTAATTTGAAAGGGAGCGCTGTTGTTATTACAGCCCCTTCGCCTATCGTATCTTCCTGAGCTTCCGCAAGGTTCCATGGACAAGCAGTAACATTAACATAGATGGAATCCATACCCGGATTTTTTATGTTCACTTTGACGTCATACCAATAATTTCGCCGGATGTCGTAGACCGTATCACTCCCATTAAAATAGCTTGCTAAGAAAAATTTAGCGGTTCGCACGTTTGTAGGCGAATTGATCATCGCTTCGATTTCAAAACGCACGGCTTTCGTCGTGTCCTTACCTGCATCGCTTGCGTAAGTGTAAAACGAATCCAACAGGGCAATATAGGTAGGCGTATTCAGCACAACGCCGCTTAACGCAAAATTAGTCTTCGTTTCTGTCAGCGTATAGGCAATATCATCCGTCGCCGGTCTATTTAATAAATACACCTTGTTGGCTCCTTTAAATAAGGTTACTTTTTGGAGGGTTATATTGTGTGCAAGCGCCTTGTCGCTTTTTGTGAAACTCATTGTTACCTTAGCGACTGCACGCTCAACATCAATTTTTATTCTATAAGGATCTGTTTCCGGTCTTTGTTCAGTGACCCCTACATTTAGTCGTTCTCCAACCATTAAAAAGGGAGAAGCCGGCAAAGAAATTTTTGCTGCCGATAGCGTTTGTCTTAAAATTGAATAGCTAATAGAGGATGGATTAGCTGTTGGCACCGGATACAGGGAAGGCACATTAGTTTGCGCATTGACTACCGCAATGAAATGTTTGGTGCCTACCTTCACCAATTCAGGCCCTACCGGACTAGTTGACCCGACTAAAATCTTCTCACAGGAAAACGTATTATCAAATATATACACAATGATGTCATTCACTGCATTTTCTGAATCCGAACCGACTGTATCTATAACATTTCCGTAATCCGTACCATACGTACGAATCAATCCACCCAAATCTAATGCGATTGGCACCAACGCATCCCCTTCGCCTGTCGGTGCCGGCTCAACGAGGACATCTGAGCAGGACTGTAAGGTAACAATCATGCACAGAAAAAGGTATCCAATGTTTTTTATTACTCTATTCATACTTTTTATATATAAATCAGGTGTGAGAAGACTGAATCATCAACTAATTCCTTCCGCCCCCATCCGAATAATGAATCAACCACCAATTTAAAATCCTCAATTGACCGGTAACGAAAGTTCCCACCGGATTTTTTTGATAAATATAGACATCTATTTGATAATAGTCATTCCGGTCGAATGTTCTTCGCCAGTTTGATGCCATAGTCGCGTTAAAAAATTGCCTTTGGCATCCATCATCTCCGCTTATCAGATCATGTTTTTTAATAAGCTCATGTAACGGCTTACCCACGGCCAACCGGTCTACCTCTTGAATCGTAAGTTCTAAAGGCACGTTTTCAAATAACCGCAAAACCGTGAAGTCATAGACCGTTGTCCGTAGTTGTTTAGTAGATTTTTTCACAACTTGTTCCTCATACGATTTTTCATCATAGAGCGGTAATGCAGGAAGGCTGTCAGTAAAAATCTTTCCTGCCCTTATTGCAGAATCCGCTTTCGCTTGTGGGATAAACTTCCTGTGCGGGTCGTAGGTGACTTTTTTTCTCAACGTGGAGTCATTTTTGAAGTCATACTGCGCATTGGTACCCTGCAACTGAACGATTACCGAATCGTATTTAATCAGTTCGTCTTCCTGAAGATTTGCATTATCCCAATGAATAACCACCCGGATATTTTTCGTGTCATTCACTAAGGGTATCGTATCTGTGCGGTTGACATATAAGGGAATTTCGAATTCGCGTCTGCCGAAAAACAGCTTTTCTATTTGGGTATGGTTAAGCGTATCTTTTGTTTTTCGCAGCTCTAACCGCGCCGCCTCCAATTTGGTTTCTCCTTTCTTAAATTCGGTCGGGAGGATATCAAAAGGCTCTGTATCTAACACATTACCCCAAGCTACCATCGTGTACTTGCCCATAGGCAGATCGTTTAATGGAATCTTAAAATCAGGTTGAAAACGACTGTTTGGCGCGACCTGATAAATGAAAGTAGTAAAATAATTATCTTCATCAAAGACATACAGGTTGATTTTCTTTACGTCGTCATAAAAGCGATCCCGTTTATCTAAATGTTCCGTATATTTGAATGTTACTGCATAGTTTACCATCGGCGGGCAATCTTCTAAATCGCCATGTATGCAGCTTTGTCCTACAAGTACAAACCAAAGCGCCAATCCTGTTATTAAAATATTTCTTCCCATACCATTTTCAATTCTATATTCCTGTCATCCCATCGGGATTTTTATCTCAAAATTTTTAATTCTTAATTGTTCTACATTCCTCCTCCTTCAGGGACTTCGATTGTCTTCCAATCAAACATGTTGATTTCGGAGGTAACAAACGTATCTTCTTCCGGTACGGGATGTCCCGGAATAATGATAATATTCGGGTCTTCTATTCCCGGCCCTTTGATCTTGTTCAGGTTGATGTCGTAAATGTGGTTACGACGCACCAATACTTCATCGTGAACCGATGACGAGATTTTCGCGCCCGGGTCTCTGACCCACAACCGATAGAAACATTGTCCCTCGTAGTAGCTCAAAATTTCCGCTGCTTTTACAGCGTTATTTATCGCATTGGCTACGGCGACTGATGTAGCGGGCGTATTACTGTTCCTGTCTATCTTCAACTCCCAAGCATAAAATTTCTCCAAATTATCCCGTCCGAAGATAAAAATCTTTCTTGAGACTAAATAATACAAATACTCCTTTCCGCTGCCATATTGTAACTGATAATAGGGGTTCACGTTATATCCCGTATTATTCACATTAGGTTGAGAAGCGACGCCGTTCCATCCTATTTCAGCAGGATTCGTGGTGACGCCGGCTCGTTTCACTTCGGTAATCACATTTTTGGGCGCGTATGTTCCGCCGATGATGACAAATGTAGCGCGGTCTTGAATTTGCGGAAATTCAGTACCATTTTCGGTACACATTGCAAACTGCAGGTCTTCGAGCCTTCCAGTTGCAGGCGATAACGGTAAATAGTTAGGCAGGTAGGAAGTATTGCCATAACCAGTCATTGCAGCTTTTATCCTGTATACTGTATTAGCAGACGTAAAATAGGTTTTACCGTGTCCAAACACGCGCGTATTGTCGTAGCTGTCATACCAAGCAGCGCTGTTGGATGGGTTAGCTGTATGGATTGTATCGCCTGTTGAGAGCGCCCAGTTTGGGCTGGCTACTGCTTGTTGCGTTCCGCGGAAAGATTGGAAGGGGTACATTTGTTTGTTAATACCGCCCAGCGACCATACATTGACGGCAGGCGTGCCTGCTTGCCAAACGGTAAATCTACCTTTTGAACCGTCTTCTTCAGACGATTCGTACGGACCACGGTAATTATGGTTAGTATTTGTTCTGGCGCCATCGGCTGTGATGCGAAGCGATATCTTGGCATAGCCACGTTGAACACCAATTTTCACATTGTTTGTGCTGGTATCTTTTTTCGATTGCTCAACTGTGATATTGGGTTTGAGAGTAAACAGGCAATCGCTTGTTGACTTCTTGCCTGAAATAATGCTATTATCATCAGGACCGTCCCAATTGGTCATTAGACAATACAGTTCTGCGCAATAACAGTCGGCGCCGGGTATCATCGTCGTGTACATAATCCCTGCCGAAGTGCGGATGGAACCGCCGGCTAAAGTGCGTAATAAGCCTGAGCTACCTCCTTCGGTTCCACGTGCCGGTTGAGCGTTTGCAGGGGTAGAGAACGCCAAACCGTTGGCGCGAATGACCCAGTTTAATGCGGTAAAAGTATCCGACGACGTGAGTACAACGCCCGTATCTTTAACGGCGGTCGTTACGATGCCATTATTGGCGTTCAGTAGCGGGCCTGAAGTGGAATTATTAATATTGACCGCCATAAAAATTTTCTTTTCGCCGCTGGACGCCATCAAAGTGAGCGCTTTCGGATAACCAAGCTCCGCATTGGGTAAATAGGCCATTGCTTCGGGTTTCATACTGGCGCCGTCCCACTTGTATACAAACATGGCAGCATCGTGCACCGATGTTTCATATCCGCTGGCATCAACTGAATCCGCCCCACCATAAGTGAATGCATCGCCAACTGTAAGATTGAACGTAGCGTATGTTAATTCTTTATTGTTATAACCGAAGTCATCATCCATTGACACATCGTTATTGCAGTTGGTCAAAACCACTGCAATAAAGAATAACGGAACTAAATATTTCAATTTCATATTTTAAAAAGTTTATACGGTTATAGTAACAATGTTATGTTATATATCTTGTCGTCCCGCAGGAAAGCCTGATAGGACTGCTTATTTTCAATTTTGGTTGACCCTTCTATGAGGGTCGGTTTTGTCGTTCAACGCAGGAACAGAAATCTTAAAAAAAACGCTAGCGCGGGTCTCCGACCCGTGTGACTTGATAGAGTTATCGTATCACTAAAAAAACCGGGCACAGGCACTGCTGTGCCCGGTTTTTTAAAAAGTGAATTAATTTATTGATACAAAGTTATTCGTACGAAACATCTTCGTCGTCTTTAACCTTATGCCAGTTAAGGATGTTGATTTCAGCCGTTACGAAGGTATCCATTTCCGGAATGGGTTTACCCGGAACGATGATCGAATTCGGATCAGCAATACCCGGACCTTTGATATTAACAATGTTAACATCATAGATATGATTACGACGAACCAATATCTCGTTATGAGCAGTAGCTGGTGCTTGTCCTGCTATTTGATCTCTTACCCATATACGGTAGAAGCAGTTACCCTGAAAATAGCATAACAGCGATCCACCGGCTATTGCGTTTTTAATAACAGTTGCAATTGCCGCATCGTTAATAGTTGGAGTCACAGCATCTTTGTTCAATTGTAATTCCCATGAATAATACTTGGCTAAATTTGAAGAGCCGTGTATAAACAGCTTTTCTCCAACCAAGTAGTATAACGTATCATTGCCAACATATGGCACAACATTTGGATAAGGAACTGCAGCATATGCAGGTCCATAAACATTCATGACAGGACTTGTTGGATGTGGGTCAATCACAGCAGTTGCGCCATTCCATCCTTTGAAGGGCGGGTTTGTGGTTACAGGGGCTCTTAAAAGAGAAGATAACCAATTTTGGGGCTGATAAACTCCACCAATGATAACAAATGTACTTCTGTCTTGGAGTTGCGGGTACTGTGTGCCATTCTCTGTACAATGTGCAAATCGCATTGATGCATCGGTACCACTTGCCAGTGACAACTGCAAATAGTTATTTGCTCCAGTCATTGTTGATCGAACAGCTGCTACTGTATTAGCTGCAGTAAAGTAGTCTCGATTTGCAAAAACGCGTGTATTGTCATAGCTGTCATACCATTTTTGGCTATTTGGAGTTGTTCCAGCTCTGATAGCAGCGGTGTCAATAATATCGCCATAGGAAAGTAAGAAATTCGGACTGGCTACAGCGTTCATTGTGCCTGCAAAACTTTGGAATGGATACGTACGTTTGTTAATACCTCCAAGCGACCAAATACTGACTCCCGGCGTACCTACCGTCCAAGGCGTAAAACGACCTTTTGAACCATCGGCTTGCGAACTCTCATATGGACCTACGTAAGTATCAGCATTATTTACACCGGTACCATTGGCGGTAATACGCAAGGAAATCTTAGCATAAGCGCGTTGAACACCAATAACGATGTTATTCTGATGACCGGGCGTTTTTGAAGTAGCAATATCAATATTAGGCAGTAAATCAATCCAACAGTTACTGAGGTATGTCACGGCTGAATTAACATCAGCAGGATTTCCGTTCCTGTCGCCGTCCCAGTTAGTCATCAAACAAAAACGGTCTGGTACTGTTAGAGAAGCAGGCTGGTACAAGTATCCGTCTGCAGGTACCATCGAGCCACCGGCTAATGTCTGAATCAAACCGGCTGAACCTCCTACTGTTGGAGTAGGGGCTGCTGGCAAAGATGCCATTGTCGTATATCCAGCCGGAGCGGATTGAATAATCCAGTTTAAACCGCTTAAGCTGGTTGAATAAAGCACGCCCGTATCAAGCTTTAACGTATGCGTAAAAGTCTGATTGTTGTTATTTACTAACGGGTTAGTGGACGTGTTAGGTCCAATGTTAACAGCTACAAAGATTTTCTTCTCGCCATTCTTCACCATCAAAGTTACTTGTTTAGTTTGCGCACCAGTTGTGGAGAAAGCAGTAGACGGAATAAAAGCCATTTGTTCGGGCGTCGTGTTAGCGCCGTCCCATCTGTACACATAAACTGCTGCGTTTGAAACAGCAGTCTCATAACCTGCTGCATTAACAACAGTTTCGCCTGCATACGTTGCCGGATTTTTGAAGTTCAGCGTAAACGTTGCAGTCGTGCTTTGACCTATGCCGCCTTTGGCATCCAGGTCTTCTACAATCGCGTTGTTGCAGCTTATCAGAAAGGCTGCAGCAAACATTCCTAAGAAAAATAATTTAAATCTCATACTTTAAAATTTTTTAAATGTTAATAATAATTTTTTTTGTTAATAATTTTTTGTTAATAAAGTTCATTTTTTCTCTCTTTTTTTAAATTTTCTTTTGTAAATAATACTTTGTCATTCATTTTCTTTTTTTACTCTCATCTTTTCTTACTCCATACGCAGTCTTCTTTTTTTAGTTAAACCATATTTTTTTTCTTTCTCTTTCTTTTTTCAACGGCAGGGATGTCGTTGTTACATCCCCCTGACTGAAATTTCGTTATTCATTATTCATTACGGTGTGCGGCGTCGGGCGTTGGTGGGTTGCGAAGTAGCGGGACGGTCGTCCGTTTCTTCGTCTACACCTGCTTCACGACGGTTATTGACATTTTCAACTTTCTTTTGTAACTCTCTCAGGTTGGCTGCCGCCTCGCGGACGCCCATGCTTAACGCACGGCGGAGTTGTCTTTCTGCTTCGCGGTAGTTGCCGCTCATCAGATAATAGACGCCCATGTTATTGGCATATTCTGGGGTCTCGGGGTCTGATAGCTTGAGATACCGCTCGGCGTCACGCAAGTTGTTCTTCGATAAGGCTGCCGCTGCGCCGTTCAGGTTGGCGACCGGGTCTTGTGGAAACTCCTTCCGGGCTACCTCAAACACTTTGAGGAATTCGGGGCTTCCTATCTCATACGTATTGGCGACGATGAACATCTCGTTCAAACTTAGCAACTGCGGCGCAATAGCTATGTTTTCTTTTGCCTCTTCTAAGGAGAAGTCTTTTACCGTATAATTGACTTCGCAATCTACTCGGCGTAGCTTCGGATACAACTCATCATAGATGATCTTGTACGGACGTCCGCCTGCCACTTTGCTGATAGCATGTTCGCGGGCATCTAAATCGCTTATCGTATTCATAAGGCGGAAAATCTCAGCTTTCTCGTTAGCCGGCAGCGGGAAGTCTTCCAATAAGAGGCGCAGTCCGTTCCAATCTTCACCGCCGGTGCGCGTCTCGAACATGTTTGCGGGGATAGAACTGTTGTTCATAAAATAACGCCTAAGCGATTCGGCTCTGTCACGCGAAAGCTCGGTGTTGAATTGTAAAGAGCTTTCGGGAGAGGCATACCCTACCATGTATACGCGCTGTACTGTTATATCTTTATTGGTTGAAATCGTCCGGATCATCTTGTCTATCTTTGCTAGCTCAACCGCGTTATTGCCAAAGTTTGGAAAGATTTCGTTCTTACCCCGCGGGAAGTCAAGGTAGGCGTTCCCTATCTCTTGACGACGTTTGATAGGTTCTACTTCAGGTCGTATATAAACTAATGACGGGCGCACGCGATAGGGAGGTTCGGCGATGACTTCTTTGGTCAGTCCGTCAAACACACGGGTACGGGCTATCTTTGAATAGTCGCCGCATCCGCACAGGTCTTCTTCAATATCTAAAAACGCCTCTTTCATCCAGGGTTCAAAAGGAATCGACACCCGATAGTTAAGCCGCCCCATGGGTTTCACTATCGCATAAGGGAGGTTGTTGATAAACTCGTGATACGACTGTTCGTTCAACTCTAGCTCTCGAGCAAAGGCTCTATTTCGGGCAGCGCCCTGAATCATCACCTTTGGAAGTTCGAGTTCTTCGGTGTTTGATCCTATCACAGGGGTGAGTATCTGGGCGCGGTTGGTCCGTAACTCCATCCTCGACATATCAATATCCATGTTCAGTAGTAGCGAATCGCCTTCTTGTTTCATATAATAACGGAGGTATAACACCTGACTGCGCGACGAAACGGCTTGTCGATTCTGCGGCCCGGCGATGGATGCTCTTTGTGCAGAAGTCTGTTGAGACCGGTTGCCTTGGGCAATCGGCTGTTGTCGCTGCGCATCTGTCTGAACGTAAAGTAGCAAACTTGCAACAAGCAATACGATATATTTTACTTTCCTCATTTCCAATTATTAATTGTTAATTGTTAATTATTAATTGTTTAGAATCTATTTTATCATATAAACCAACGATAAGCCTGCCCGTGTCGGACCGAAATAATGGGAGACTTCTTCGCCTAATTTTCGTTTGCAGTCGGTACAACGCGTTTTATCGTATTTCAAGTACGCATAACCGACGCCTATCGTAAACTCCATGCTGAAGCGTGGCGACATGATCAGGTGATAACCATACGAAGCGCCGAAGCCGGCAAGCCATCCCTCAAACGAGTTTACATAGATTCCGTCTCTGTCGGCATAGCCCCACTTTTCATCATTAGTTTGTGCATTCGTTCCTAATCCGGGATAGGGTTCTTTGGCCACATGATAGGCAATGCCCTGTACGGTGACGTTTTTGTGACTGACTGGCGTCATCGACACCGGATAAGTGCCTAAATATTCGCCTTTTGAATCTTTATACCTTCCCCAGTCGAAAGGCAATTTCAAAGCGCCAACGTTGAACATGGCGCCGTGAAGATGGACGCCAAAGAAGTGTCCATTAAACTTCTCGCACAACCACCAGCGTATTTCGGGCTGTATCGCTAAGTGTTTCAGCTTGATGTCTCGCTCAGAAGCGGATTCGCTTTTAGGCGATAATTCGTTCTCATACAGGCCTACCCACTTTTTGCCTAACGTCCATGGATTGTAATTAACCCAAATGTCGAGCGTCGTTTTATGATTCAGGGCTACTTCATATCCAAGGTTTACGGTCGTAGTAGCATCGTACAAGAGATTGCTTTTCAACGCCATATCTTGTGCGACCAACTGCTGACCTGTTCCTGAAACCATCAGCGCGATTACTATGAACAATAATGCTTTTTTTCCCATATCTTCAATTTTTATGACCTGCTTCGTCTTCAGGATACACCTGACGGCATCACGCTCATCATCATTTTAAATATTTTTCTTTCTATGCGAGTTTTATTCTACAATTCAACTCTGTTGCTTCCCGTTATTCTTTATTCATCACAAGCTAAACGTTACTCATCTGTCCCATTGCCGACGCGTTTTTTTATGTGTCGAACCTCAATCCTACTCCTTTGCAGGCGTACAAAAATCGCTTCGCTAAACATGCCTTGTAATTCGGGACAAAATTACGCGCCTTTTTATTAATAAAATTGTCTTTTTTGATAAATTTATATACATTTTTGCTACACCCCCTAAAAAAAACGCGAAATCATCGAATATTGTAATGAATACAATACAAATAATACTCATTTTCATCGAAGCTTGAGAAAAATGCTTTATCCCCAATCGCATTTTTGGAGCAGAATTGCCGAATTAATAATAATGTGACTTCACTCCTGTCTGGCGTTTGAAAATCATAAGTGATGACTATATATTAATGTACGCGCGTACATAATATATAAAATAATCATCTTTCCTCTTTCCAATACCGGTAGCTTCAAAATTTGTTAATTTAAAAAAAGGGACGCTTCCCTTTATTCCAAAAAATATCGTCCTATTTTGGGGGGACATCATCTTTAATATTTTGTTTATTACGAGCTTCCTTAATGATAGCGCCCGGCGTTGTCTTGAAATATTGCTGACAAAAGCGATTGAAATGCGCCGACGAATTAAAATTAAACATGTCAATTGCATCTGATATCGTCACCTCCGGCTCCATAAGGTACATATATAACCGCTTGGATTTTTCCTGAAGCAACCATTTTGCGGGTGAGATGTCGAACTCTTTCCGAAATTGCCTGTCGAAATTTTTGCGTCCCATTCCTACAAGACTTGCCAACTCGGAAACGCCGCCGTTCTTTACCAGCGCAAATTTTTCTAATACTTTGTTGCGAAAAGTCATAGAGCGACCAATCAGGGGTGAAAGAAACTTTACTAAGTCTTCACGCGAGCAAAAGTGCCGCAATAGTATGAAAAACTCGCGATGTTTCAAACAGTTGAAGTGCATACACCCAACCTTTTGCTCTATAAGACATCTCATTTGACTTAAAAACTGCAAAATTGGATTTGGAACCCTCATTGGCGCAAACTCATAGCTAATCTTTTCTGCATCGGGATAATATGCATGAAAAAGAATCTGATCGCATGAGGAAAGAAAACCATCAAAATACATCACTATGAGCGCCGTCGCCTTTAAAACGCTAACTTGTACGGATGAAGAGCGAACTAATAAGATCATCTCGTCCGGCTGAACCAAACGCTTTTCGTACCGGTTGCAACTGATTTCGATGCCGCCTTCTAATACAAATAAGATGAAATTCAACGGCAAATCTCTCTTCCTGTACGCGTCGCCAGCAGGAATATCGTAGTAATTGAAAGCCGTTTTCTCATCTAACTGTACTTTCTTGCATACACCCAGTGTTCTTATTTTAAAAATATCAGTCATAAAAAGAACTATACACAGTCTGAAATCGGCCGCAAAGGTACAAACATTTTTTTTATCCACCAAAACAAATCAAAAATTTTTTTTTAAAAAAAACTTACTTTACCTTTGCGCTCGCAAAAAACATCTTTTTCCGCATGAATTCTCTTTCAAAAATCAACTCAATGTCAAAAAAAGCGCCAAATTCCGCCATTTTAACATCAAAACCACCCCTTATACCTTTTGCTTTTGCTGTTCGTAGTGACATTTTGTCACTTATAATTCTTTCTCTCTGTGTCCCTCTGTGTCTCTGTGCTAAAAATCGTTCTTAAAAAAATTATAAAATGTCACTAAACAACCGTCACTTTGCGGAATTAATTTCCGAGCAGGCCAAAAAATACGGCCACCGAACCGCTTTTTTATATCGAAACGACGAAACCGGCCATTGGGATGCGGTTTCCTGGACCACCTTCGCCGAGTACGTCCGCTTAACCTCGCAGGCCTTGGCCGAGTATGGCATACAAGTGCAAGAAAACATCGGCGTCTTCGCGCAAAATATGCAGCATTGCTATTATACAGCTTTTGGGGCATTCGGCATTCGCGCCGTCGAAGTCCCTATGTACGCTACAAGCTCCCCAGAACAAATCCGATACATCATTAAGGATGCGAACATACGCATTCTTTTTGTGGGCGAACAGTTGCAATACAATAACGCCTACAAGGTGTTGCAGGATACCGGCGACATCCTTAAACAACTAATTATCTTCGACAACACGGTTGTTCGCTACCCCGACGACAAATCCTCACTCTATTTTGATGAGTTTATTCGCTTGGGCGATAACGCCTACACTGAGACGACGGTGAAGATTCGCCGTAACGAAGCCCTGAGTGATGATATTGCGATGATTCTTTACACTTCGGGCACCACCGGCGAACCGAAAGGGGTTATTATCCCGCACTCTATGCTAACCGAAACGATGCGGATTCACGATATACGGCTGCCGATGGTGAGCGATAAAGATGTGTCAATGTGCTTCTTACCACTGACGCATATTTTCGAAAAAGCCTGGTCATGCTTTTGTTTCTGCATGGGTGTAACGGTTGCTATCAACAAAGACCCCAAACGCATCCAACAACTGTTGCCCGAAATACGCCCAACGCTGATGTGTAATGTACCGCGTTTTTGGGAGAAGGTCTATGCAGGCGTTCAAGAAAAAATAGCCAATTCATCGGGGTTACTGCGCAAAGTTTTTTCATCTGCCATTAAAACCGGACGTCGCTATGTATTGGACTACCGGAATAATGAGCTGAAAGCACCGTTCTGGCTTGCTGTCAAGTTCCATTTTTACGATAAAACCGTCTTTAACATGCTGAAAAAAGTGGTCGGACTAAATCGGGGGCGCGTCTTTCCTGTGGCAGGCGCACCTTTAGCCGACCAGATGACGGAATTTTTCCTGTCGGTCAACATGCCCATTGCTTACGGTTACGGCCTTACTGAGACATGCGCTACCGTCTGTTTTTTCCCCGAACGTCATTATGTCGTCGGTTCCATCGGCAAGGTGATGCCCGACTTGCAGGTTCGCATCGACCCTGCCAATAACGAAATATTGTGCAAAGGAAAGACCATCACACCCGGCTATTACCGCAAACCGGAAGAGACGGCGAAAGCCTTTACCGACGACGGCTTTTTTCGTACCGGCGATGCAGGTCGTTTGGAGGGCGATACGTTGTTCTTCTCCGAGCGAATCAAAGACTTGTTCAAGACCTCTAACGGAAAATACATCGCTCCCCAAGCCCTTGAACTAAGCATGAGCGGGAACGCATTCATCGAACAGTGCGCCGTAATTGCCGATACCTACAAGTTTGCAAGCGCACTAATCGTACCCAATTTCCAAACGCTGGAAAACTATGCTAAAAGTAAAGGGATTTTTTATACGAATAAAGCCGACCTCGTCGAAAAAGAAGAAATCGTCCGTCTCTATCATTCTATCATAGAAGAATGTCAAAAAAGTTTTGCCTCCTACGAAAAAATCAAGCGTTTCACCCTGCTTGCCGAACCCTTCACGATGGAAAAGGGCGAACTGACCGACACCTTAAAACTGCGCCGACCGACCTTAGTGCGTAACTATGCCGAACAAATAACGGCTATGTATAAAGAGTAACACCAGCAAGGATGCCGTTGATACTGGGTTAGATTATTTTCTCTAAAGGCTCGATGCTTTTGGCTAAGTCGCTGTCGGACAGCTCATAGTTCGACAGGTCGCCGGCAAAGAACTGGTCGTATGCTGTCATATCGATTAATCCGTGTCCGGAAAGATTGAAAAGAATCGTTTTAGTTTTGCCTTCTTCTTTGGCTTTATTGGCTTCTTCGATAACGGCTGCAATAGCGTGTGATGATTCGGGCGCGGGGATGATGCCTTCGGTCTTGGCGAAGAGGATGCCGGCATTGAATGCGTCCATTTGTTTCACATCCATCACTTCTAATATACCGTCCTTACGTAACTGACTGACAATAGCTCCGGCGCCGTGATACCTCAGTCCTCCGGCGTGAATATGGGGCGGTGCAAACGTATGTCCTAAGGTGTACATCGGCACGAAGGGCGTATAGCCGGCTTCGTCGCCGTGGTCATACTGAAACTGTCCGCGTGTGAGCTTAGGGCAGCATGAAGGCTCGGCTGCTAATACGCGTACCTCTTTACCTGCGGTCAGTTTGTGACGCAGAAACGGGAAAGCTATGCCTGAGAAATTGGAGCCACCCCCAAAACAGGCAATGACCACATCTGGATACTCGCCCGTTATCGCCATCTGTTTTTCGGCCTCAAGTCCTATCACCGTTTGGTGTAACATCACATGGTTCAGGACACTCCCTAATACATATTTACAATTAGGCGTCTGCATAGCCAGTTCGATAGCCTCCGAGATAGCCGTCCCCAAACTACCCATATAGGTCGGGTTATCGGTAATGATTTTACGTCCTGCTTTCGTACTCATACTGGGCGAAGCAATCACCTGCGCGCCGAAGGTTTGCATGATCGACCGCCTATAGGGTTTTTGTTCGTAGCTTATCTTAACCATATAAACGGCTAATTCTAATCCAAAGGCTTTAGCGGCATACGCCATGGCTGCGCCCCATTGACCAGCGCCCGTTTCGGTCGTAATATGCGTAGTGCCTTCTTTTTTACAATAGTAGGCTTGCGCTGTCGCCGAGTTGAGCTTGTGTGAACCGACCGGGCTGACGCTTTCGTTCTTGAAATAGATATGTGCCGGCGTGTCGAGCGCTTTCTCAAGACCGGTTGCACGAACCAATGGCGAAGGCCGCCATATACGGTACATCTCACGTACCTCATCAGGAATGTCTATCCACCGATCAGTAAAGTTAAGCTCCTGGTCGGCAAGGTCTTTCGCAAAAAGCGGATACAAATCCGAAGCAACAATAGGCTGTCTTGTCCCCGGATTCAAAATGGGTAGCGGCTTGTTTTTCATGTCCGCACTGATGTTATACCACTGAGTGGGTATGTCCTTCTCCTCTAATAAAATCTTTTTAGTAGTCATAATTATTAAAATTTTATGATAAAAATGTATCGCTTTTCGACGTCAAAAGTATAATAAATAACTGAATTTTCAAAAAAACACACAAAATTGTCGATAATTTGAAAAAAAGCATTACTTTTGCAGCGTCAAAAACCGTTAGCCCAGATGGCGGAATCGGTAGACGCGCTGGTCTCAAACACCAGTGGATTCACTTCCATGCCGGTTCGACCCCGGCTCTGGGTACGAAAACCTTCCGATTAATCGGAAGGTTTTTTTGTCATCTATTCGCTCAGCACAGAGAATTTATTGATGATTCGGGAATTATTCGTATATTTGCATGTTCAATCAATCCAATTATTAACGTCTAAGAGAAGAATGAAGAGAAGAAAAAAAATATATATTTTGCTGATATTGACCGTCTTATGGTCAATAATTATTTTTATTGGCTGCACGATGCCGCCGGCATTAATACCCAAATGGAATATTCCTCATTTCGACAAGGTAGCTCATTTTGGTTTTTTCTTTGTGCAGTCTGTTCTAATAAGTTTGTTGTTTTACTATCAAACAGGCAAAAGTTTCTTGTTGCTTATTTTTATATCAACTTTTTGGGCTTTTGTTTATGGAGGGACCATTGAGCTTTTACAGGGTGCGTTTTTTAATCGTACCGCCGATGTGTATGATTTATGCGCTGATATATTAGGGGGTCTTTTTGGCGCTATGGTCTACCCGCTCATTTTACAAATGGTTCCTAAAAAATAATGTGCGGAAGTATTTTTTTGAAAAAAAATAGGGCAAATGTTTCATAAAATTCTGATTAACTGTCTGATGCTTGATTTTGCGGTTTATTCTGCCTCCCTTTTTGCACAAATAAGCGAGGGGGGCGTTCCTCCCAGTTTTCAGTATCAGCTATCGTTACGAAGTGCACCTTCCGTAATGCAAGTCCCTATTGATTTTTATATTGAAGATTTACGTGAAACCGACCAATGGCAAGCGCGTCAGGGTGTTCCTATGCCGGTGGCCAAACTTATCCCAGTAGATTATTCGATGGACAATTCGGGTTTTTTTTCACTTTTGCCGGGAGGTGAAAATATCTGGCGCTTGCATCTTAAAGCCAAAGATGCCATAGCTATAATGCTTTACTATAAAGATTTTTATATTCCTGAAGGTGGAAGTCTTTTTATTTATAGCGCTGATAAGTCGAAACTGTTAGGGGCTTATACCCATCGGACACATCCTAAAGGAGGACGTTTTGCCTCTGAATTTGTTGGAGGCGACGAACTGATACTTGAATACGTCGCTTCGGAGACTTCTGTTGAGCAACCCCGTATAAATATCAGTGAGATAGGATACGGTTATAACACATCCGCTTTACGGGAGTTTTGCCAAATAACGACACGAGCTGCCTCCGGTTCCTGTAATGTAAACATTAATTGCGAAGAAGGTATCGCCTGGCAAAATGAGAAAAAAGGCGTTTGTTATACTGTTCAACGAATTGCTACCCGCAGTTATATTTGTACCGCATCGTTGATGAATAATACAGCAGAAGATTTTCAGCCGCTTATCTTAACTGCCGAGCATTGTTCGTCAAACGGGACGTCGTACGCTTCGAAAGAAGATATGACCCAATGGCTCTTTTATTTCCATAGAGAACA
Organism: uncultured Tannerella sp.; assembly: GCA_964442765.1. Taxonomy (GTDB): domain Bacteria; phylum Bacteroidota; class Bacteroidia; order Bacteroidales; family Tannerellaceae; genus Tannerella. The sequence continues at coordinate 28,877 of CAYUAK010000055.1, forward strand.
TGAAGGATGCAGCAATTCCTCTTTGACAAATGTTTCCAAAACGATGGTTGGGTGTTCTTTACTTGTCCGTACCGGAATGGCTGGCGGCTCTGACGGACTGTTGTTATTGTTAGAGGAAACGATACCCGAATACTATGATGTATTTTATAACGGATGGGATCGAAGCGGTGATGTGGCGACTTCGGGTGTCTGTATTCACCATCCAAACGGCGACTATCAAAAAATATCTACTTACGATGACCCGCTTCGTTCAACTACTTTCTCTGCCTCTGAGTTTACCGGCGAAGCGCACGCCCATTGGAATGTAGCTTTCAAAGCCACTCCAAATGGACATGGCGTAACAGAAGCAGGCTCTTCCGGTTCACCTCTCTACAATGAAAATAAATTAGTCGTTGGAACATTAACCGGAGGCAGTTCTTCCTGTAATAACCTGAGAGGTCAAAACCTATACGGTAAGTTTAGCTATCATTGGGATAGATATAAGGCCGATTCCTCCAAACGTATGGATTTGTGGCTCGACCCTTTGAATACTGAAGTCACATCATTTCCGGGACGTTTTCGCAAAGAACTGAAACCCTCGCCACTCAACCTGAGAGTGGTCAACCTAGGACCAAGTGTATCGCTTACCTGGGATGCTCCCAAAAGCTACGAAACGCCTATACAATACAATGTCTATCGTAATAACCTCAAAATTGACGAAACAACCGCGTTGAATTATATCGACCGCACACCGATAGAAGGTACTATTATTTATTCCATATCTGCCGTTTACGACAACGATGAAGAATCGGGCTTTACGTCAGCGCCTCTGCTTTTGCAAAAATATAAAGCCCCCTTTGGGTTAAAAGCCGAACGTCATGGGTACGACAACGAAAGAGCAGAATTGAGTTGGGATGCGCCTGTTTATGAACAAATTATTTTTTGGGGGACGTTATATCCCTACCGCATCATTGGTTTTGGAAGCCAACAGCCTTTTTATTTCGGTCAGATGTGGACGGCAGAGGAAATTAAACCTTTACATAATACTACGATAAAGGCGATTCAATTCTTTCCTATTGAACGAAATGTGTATGAAATCTTTATTTCCCAAGGGGAGCAGTCTTACCGCCAACCTATCGAAACAGCTTCGCTCGCATCACGTGAAATGAACACCATCTCCTTGAACACTCCTTTTGTTATCAATGGCTCTTTGTCTCTTATCGTTTCAATATATACCTCTCAGGTGAAAACCAATTATCCTGCTGTCTGTGATGATGGGCCGGCTGTAAACGGGAAAGGCAATATGTGTTCTATCAATGGCATTGAATGGTTTAGGTTAAATGAAGACGAAAAGCCGGGTGATTTCGATTACAACTTTATAGTTACGGCAATCGTCTCCTCCGAAAAAACGAATACGACCTCTCATAGCTCTAACAATAAGGTTGTTAAGGGCTTCACTACTTTAAGTCAAAACGGTTCTCTTTTGAAGCCCCGTAAAGACGTGTTTGCAACGAATGATACACAGGTCGCACTCCGAAATTCGGTACCGGCGCCTTTTCCTGTAATAACTAAATACCGCGTCTATAAATCCGGCTCTATTTTTAAAGAAGTCACTCCACCCGTCACTTACAGTTGGGATAATCTGATATATCCCGGCATTTATTACGAAGTCACCGCTTTCTATGGTCAGTCTGAAAGTGAAAAGAGCGACAAGGCATACATAACAACTGTAGATAACGTATTGATGGATGCTTCTATTCGTATAACGCCGACAGTTTTTTCCGATTATATAACCCTTCAAGGCCATGAGAGCGTCACACGCATAGAGGTATTATCGGTTTCAGGGAAGGTATGTATAGTGGTAGACAATCCCGGTCTGCAGGTCAACACCGCATTGTTAGCGCCCGGTCTGTATTTCTTCCGCCTCTTCGACACCAACCATAATCAAAAAGTCATCAAAGCAGCTAAAAAATAGTGGATAGCGGTTAGTTGTTAGCGGTAAATGATACTATGGGTTTATTTAATTAATAACTAACCACTGACCACTATTTCATTTATTCCTGCTTTTCTGACCTTCTCGGCTATCGCCTCTAATAGCTCTAACGGTATTTTTTGGAGCGATTTCACCGGCGTTTCTCGTTTGAGCGTATAAATCATCACCTTTTGAGGGTGGATTTTTTTTAGGGCTTCTACCCACAAGTCTACCTCTTTCTCTCGTGTGTTGTCTATTGTGATACCATGATGCTCTCCCTTTAAAAACATGGATTGAATCGTTAGATTTCCATCGAAATGCGTTAATTGTTCTATCAGTTTGTGGGCGGTAAAATCATGTATAACCGGCTGGTCGATTAGTGCAATCAACTCGTCGGTAGCAGCATCCAATTTCATCAGGGTCTCATCTACGCGATGAAGCGTTTGAAAGACTTCCGTTTTATGCAGCATCGTTGAATTGGTGAGGACGGCCACTTTTGTGAAAGGAGAAAATCGGTTACGAAGCGCTAAGGTATCGTCGATAATTCCGACGAAATCGGGATGCATTGTTGGCTCACCGTTACCGGAAAAGGTAAGACTGTCAGGATATAATTCTTTCTTGGTTAATTGTTCTAACTTGCAGACGAGCGCTTTTCTTACCTCTTCACGCGATGGCGCTGGCAAGCTCGCTATTCTGTCTTTATTCAGACCGCACTCGCAATAGATGCAGTCAAATGTGCATCGCTTGCCGTTTGCCGGCGACAGGTTGATACCCAATGACACCCCTAACCGGCGGCTGCGAACGGGGCCATAAACGATTTGTTTGAAAAGAAATGTAGACATAAAAATAAATATGAATTAAGAAATAATGAATAATTGAATACATCCCCCTGCCCCCTTCAAAGGGGGAACTAAAATTTCCAGCTAACTT
>CAYUAK010000056.1:0-2059 GCA_964442765.1 uncultured Tannerella sp.
CACGACATGGGATAAGGTACGATGATCGAATCGACCGCTTCTTTCTCAGCAAACAACTCTGACGGCAATGAAAATGTGATCTGCGACTGCTCGGCGAAATGGGGTAAAGCCTTGAAAAAGTCAAAGATACCTGTTGATGAATTATAAAGCGAGCCTAATACCTCATAATTTAAAAAGATATTAATAATATTTTCAGCAGGGGCTGTCGATGCGATCCAGGCAATGTATTTATCGGCTGTCAACGGGTACTCTTTCCATCCGTAATCGGCAAAACGCAACGATAAATCTTCACTGAAACGATTGTTCTTTAAAAGCAGTTTCAAATCCCGATGCACTGCTGATGAGTACATGTAATTCGGACTTTTCCAGCCTAAAACATGTTTAGCGCCTTCGGTCAACATGCCCCGGAACCCCATATCATAAACCGTATCCGAAATGTCGTCCGAATAAATCAGTTCCGTATTCCGGAAAACACTGGGTGTCACGCCGAAAACCGACTTAATTTTTTCGGTATGCATCCCGACTTGCGATCTAAATTCGTCCTGATTGCCAAGCGAAGCCAGCGAATGGGCATACGTCTCGGTCAAGAGTTCGACGCAACCTGTCTTGATTAATGCATTAAAACTATCCAACAATTCGGGCGAGTAAATCTCCATTTGTTCTAATGCAATACCTGAAATAGAAAAGGTCACCTTAAATTTCCCTTCTCTTTTTTTAATCATTTCCAACAAGGTGCGATTAGCCGGAAGGTAACACATCTCCGCCACCTTCTTAAAAATCTCTCCATTCTGGAAATCATCGTAATAATAATGATCATTCCCGATATCAAAAAACCGGTACCTCCTCAATCGAAAAGGTTGGTGTATCTGAAAATATAAACAAATCGTCTTCATATATATAAAATCCGTGTTAATTCGTGTCATGGTCAGTGAGCGGAGCCGAACTGTCTGTGTGCCAAAATATCATAGATGGCTCTCACCTTCTGCCCCGCATACTCCCACTTCAAATTATTCACCTCCCTTAACCCTTCCTCTTTCAAAAACTTATGCAAAACAGGATAGGTTATCAATCCATAGATCGCATCAGCAAGCGCATCAATGTCCCAATAATCAACTTTGACTGCATAATCCAATATTTCGGCGCATCCCGATTGTTTGGAGATGATAGACGGAACGCCGCATTGCATTGCCTCTAAAGGCGATATCCCGAAAGGCTCTGAAACCGAAGGCATCACTTACACATCGCTCGACCGGAGTATTTCATACACTTGCTTTCCCCGCATAAAACCCGTAAAATGAAAGTGATCAGAAATATTTCGCTGAGCGGCAAGACGTATCATCTGATTCATCATATCTCCGCTGCCCGCCATAATAAAGCGCACATTCTTAGCGCGTGCGAGTACTTTGGCTGCTGCTTCCACATAATATTCCGGTCCCTTTTGCATCGTGATCCGCCCCAGGAACGTTACGATTTTATCTTTTACGCCCCGTTTATCCGAAATAGATAATATCTCTTTGCTTAAAGGCTCAACCGCATTATGCACCGTTGTTATTTTGGCAGGGTCCTGATGGTATTTTTCGATGACCGTAAACCGGGTCAGATCGCTTACAGTGATGATATGGTCGGCATAGTCCATCCCATTTTTTTCTATTTGATAGACTTCGGGGTTCACATTTCCGCGACTACGGTCGTAATCGGTTGCATGGACATGGACAACCAGCGGTTTACCGCTCACTGTCTTGGTATGAATACCGGCAGGATAGGTAAGCCAGTCGTGGGCATGTATCACATCGAATTGTTCCGCGCGAGCAATCACACCGGCAACAATCGAATAATTATAGATTTCCTCCATCAGATTATCGGGATAACGTCCTGAAAACTCAATACATCCCAAGTCATTGACATATTTGGAACTAAAATCCGCATAGATATGCGCCCGTAAATCAAAATATTGCTGCGGCTCCATGTATTTTGAAAGCCTTTCGGAGACTGTTTCATAACTGACCTCTCTCCAAACGATGGGCGTATGACATGCGCCTATTATTTTAAGGAAACTGCG
>CAYUAK010000057.1:0-5825 GCA_964442765.1 uncultured Tannerella sp.
GCTCCTTGCTTAAAAAGCGACTTGTATGGATTTAAGAGGTTGGTTGTTTTGTTTTTAGCAGTTGAAAATGCAGTTGAGCTTCCCTGTGTTTTCAAAAACCACTTAGCGGATGTTTCTTTCAGGCGTTTCTGGGCTAAATCATAATGGCAGTTATGAACCGGTAGCCGCCCTTCAAACCGTCTGCCTTCAATTGCAGTAATTTTGCCGTTTTGCTTTCCGTTTTTCTTTTCCGCAAAGAACACGCAACTGGGAACGTTGAAAAGCGGTTTTACTTTTTCCATATCCCATATTTCTATCAGCTTAAATCCTTTGGCTACGCCGCTTCGGGTATTGTCGTGCTGGTCGCCGCTGAAAAACGAACGGGGCAGTACGAAAGCTAATTTTCCGGTATCTTTTAGAAAATAACTGCTGCAATGCGCTAAAAAGATTGCTGCTATTTCGAGATGCGGGAAATTAGCAACCCGTGTTGGTTTTACATTGTATTTTATCGCTAAATCGTTTAGAACATCCTGGTAGTCTGCGTTGTTTATAGAATTGTATGTAAACCACGGAGGATTGCCTATGATATAATCGAAAAATTCATACAGGAAATAAGGCTTATATTGATTGGAAATGATGAATTTCCAAATACCGTCGCGTTTTTGCTCTTTTGCTTTTTTTAAACCCTTATAGATTTCATAATAGCTGCCGGTTATCAAACCGTTGGAATTATTTGAAATATGCTTTTTTAGGATTGCAGAAAAATTATCTAACGTCATCGGTTTTGCTTTGATTTCATACGATGATAGTTGGTCGCATACTTCAAGCGCCTGATTAAACTCTACTACATTATTAAGTATTAACGAATTAACCTTATACGCCGCTCGGTCGATAGGCATTGTAAAGTCAACGCCCCATAATGTCCTTTCGTTGATTGGCGAATAGAGGGTATTAGCGAGTAAGATGTTGAAGTAAATCGGTTTTCTTGATTTTTTTATCCCCTTTCCCAAAGCGAGCAGTACGGTTGTTTTAGCTATCTGAACAGAAAGCGGGTGGATATCAATGCCGTATATTTGTTTGTTGATTTCTTCGGGCGTCTTTTCGGGGTTTTGTTTTCTGATTTGCTGAATTGCAGCGCGAAGGAAAGAGCCGCTGCCACAGGACGGGTCTAATATTTTTTTACATCCGCCGAAATCAAACTCGCTCACTATACGCTCACAAAGCCAGTCGGGGGTATAATATTCACCTAACCGCTGGCGTGTGTCTATATCAATCAATTCCTGATAGACCCCTTTGAGGATATCTTCGTTCACGTTTTCAAAATCAAACGTTGAGAGTTCCTGCGCCACAAGTCGAAATACTTTTTTCAGTTTCGGAAAATAACGGTCGTCGCTGACCCAATAGAAGAAGTCGTTATCTACAAAATTGGCAATGTTAAATGATTGAAATATCTGGCCGTTCAGGATGTTTAGCATGGCGTCTTCTTTTATATATTCCTCATTCGACACGACCTGACAGGCAAGCATCTTCGAAAAAACGCTCAGATAGGTGTGTATCAAAAAGACGTCCTCCCGTTTCTCGAACTGTCCGTAGGCGATACTGAGAAACTTATGCCATTGCTCAAAGGATACCTGTATCTCGCCGTATTTCTTGGCGTCATTGAACTGGCTATATAACTCCCTGTATGATTCAATAAATATATTACTCTGAAAACCAAAGGCCTGTTCAACGCTTAACAGTGTGGCTTGCTGTTTGGTCTCATGAAACAGAAAACGGTCTAACCAGTAATAAAAATCTTCGGTATTGTTGTCGGTCAGCGTAAACGAAAAATCCGCTTCGTTGAGGATTAGTTCGTGTTCCTGCAGCGTTTCTAACCGGTCGATGCAGGAAATATCCGGCACAAGTATTTTCCAGTTGATAAAATCGGATGCTATCAGCGTAAAATCATAACCGCAACCCGAGCGCATTTTGCCCAGCATATAACCCGCTAACTGCTCTTTTGCTTTAGGATAGCTAACCCGCAGGTCATTTTCAAATTCAATGATAATATTGTTATAAAGCGTGTCGGCCCTCCCCGTATGCAGCCTGTCCCCACGCGGAATATTCAATACAGTAGACTCAGCGCCAAGCGTTATCCGGTCGACGACTTCCCGAATCTCCGCATTACCCGCATAGAGGCGGTTCAGCAGGTCTTTGAAAGCCTCCTTTTTTGTCAACTCCTTGCTTGCAGCCCTGACCTGCTGAAGGTATAACTGGATATGGTTAGTTTTATCGTTCACGGATAATTGAGTAATGATAGTAATTATTTTTTGATAAAGACTGGGGTAATGGTTTTATTTTCCTTAACCGCTATAAAAGTATGGAAATTAGTTGTCCCCACAAGCCTGACTCCATCCCAGAAACCCATAAAAACGTATCCAGGATTTGGTGTGAATTTAAACGATTGATTAGCGCCAGATGGTACAGATACCGAGCCGATTTCGCCATTTGGCAGCGCTGTTATTACTCCGCATTCCATCTGCATAGGTGTGACAAGATAGGTAGTAATTGATTGACTATATGTATTTCCCTTACCATCGCCCATCGTAAATTCATCTCCTGCCTTGTTCCCCCAACCTCCAAATCCGATTTTTGCGCCATTGCTGCCTAAAGTACCAACTCCGCCTGAAAATTGTTTATTACCGGTATTGTTTATGGCAATTGGTCCTGCTGCGCTTTTTGTGCCTGATAACCACCCACTGCCACCTGTTCCGATACCGGCCCCTCCTCCGCCATTACCTCCTGAAAAGCCGTTGCCGCCAATGGCAGTTACGTCGGCATTGCCGGTAATGGTAATTGAGCCTGAAGCAGGTATTTGCGAATTTGCAGAAGCACCGCCGCCACCGATGCCAGCGCCGCCGCCGCTATTGGCGTCTTTTTGACTATCTCCGCCTTTTGCAGAGACTTTTCCACCTGCGATGACAATATTTCCTCCCGAATTGTTCATACCACCACCGATTCCCGCGCCACTCCAACCGCCATTAGCTTCAATTGTGCCGCCGTTTATAGTTATATTACCGGCCGAACCACCATAGCCTGCGCCACCGCCAATACCTGCACCAGCTCCTCCGATACCATTTGACCTAATATCGCCGCCATTGATGGTGATATTTACAAGAGAACCAAAGCTGCCATTACCAATACCAGCGCCATAACCAGTAGCATTTATAATTCCGCCATTGATGGTGATGTTTCCATCCTGTGAACTGTTTGAGCCGCCACCGATACCTGCGCCACCGCTATTTGGCATTCCATTGATGCTATTTGCAGTAATAATTCCGCCATTGATAATGATAACACCATTTTTACCGGATAAACCACTGCCGATTCCCGCACCCATGTCTCCGGTGGCTGTAACAGTTCCTCCATTAATGATGACGACTCCACTTGATTTTTGATAGCTACCGCCGATACCTGCACTATAGGCGCCTCCTATTGCTGTTATTGTTCCGCTTTCGATAATAAGAATACCATGTTCCGTGTTGATAGCCCCACCACAACCTGCTACAGATCGGTCTGTTGACCTGTTCCTTACGGTGAGTGAATTGTTATTTCTATTACTGTCGATGATGGTAAGTGTTGCTCCGTTAATGATATGGATTCCGTTAGACGCTTTTCCTATTTCATTTGACAGGTCAATAGTAAGATTGTAACCGTTGAGGTCGAGAGTGAGGGTTCGACCGATGGTCAATTGGGTCGTTCCATTCGTAATATGCCCTACGAGCCTGACTAAGTAGTCACCAGTTTTCGCTGCCACCTCTTTCTTTAAAGTATTGTAAGAGTTAATATCGACAGCATAAGCAGGCATAAAAAAAGAAAACAACATGAGCACAATTAATCGTTGAAAAATGCCCAAACTCCTTTTTTTCTGAAGCATACGGTAATAATTTTAATATTTTTTTTTTTTCAAATAGTCATAAATGTTTGCAAGATTACACATACATAAGTTTGCAATGCATGGATCACATTCTCAATCTGGGGTAACGGGCGGCGGCGACGTCGTCAGGGCGGCGGATGGGGGTAGTTAATGGCATTTCATGCAATTTTTCAGGGTTGGTTTGGATGTCGTTGTAAATTTTTTTAAAAACTTCTATCGCTTCATCCATAGTTTCTTTCGATTCGGTTTCGGTGGGTTCGACCATCAACGCTTCCTGTACTATCAAAGGGAAATACATCGTAGGGGGATGGATACCGTTTTCTAACAGCGTCTTGGCTACGTCTAAGGCTGTGACGCCGGTCTGTTCTTTGATTTTTTGTAGTGTCAGGACAAATTCGTGCATACAAATACCTTTGTAGGCCACTTCATAGTATTCGGATAGCCTCTTTTGCATGTAGTTGGCGTTCAAAACCGCCTGCTCTGCCACAGCGCGTAGACCTTTGGCGCCCAGCGTCCGGATATAGGTCAATGCCCGAACTACGACTAAGAAATTGCCGTAAAAGGCTTTGACGCTTCCGATGGATTGTGAAGGAAAGTTGAATGAATATATACCGTCCTTTTCAACGGGCTGATAGACAGGCATGAAGTCGCGAAGAAAATCTTTGCATCCAACAGGGCCGGCGCCTGGGCCGCCTCCTCCATGCGGGGTTGAGAATGTCTTGTGAATATTGAGGTGTACGACATCAAAGCCCATATCGCCCGGTCTTACGATACCGATAATTGCATTCAGATTGGCGCCATCGTAGTAGTTCAAGCCGCCTGCTTCATGTACGATTTGCGTTATTTCAAGGATTCTTTTATCGAAGATACCCAATGTATTGGGATTGGTCAGCATCAATCCGGCGGTATCGTCTCCTACGGCTGCTTTGAGCTTTTCGATGTCCACACATCCTTCGCTGTTGGAGGGTATATTTACAACCGTAAAGCCTGCCATGTTGGCTGTGGCAGGGTTGGTGCCGTGCGCTGCATCGGGGACGATGATTTTCGTGCGTTTGGCATCGCCTCGCGCTTCATGGTATGCCTTGATAAGCAAGACGCCTACAAGTTCGCCATGTGCGCCCGCAGCCGGCTGGAACGTCACAGCGTCCATGCCCGTTATCTCACAGATCGCTTTTTCAGTTTCAGCCAACAACTCCAAACAACCCTGCACCGTATGTTCGGGCTGCAATGGATGGATAGCAGTAAAGCCCTGTAAGGCAGCCATCTCCTCGTTGATACGGGGGTTATATTTCATGGTGCATGAGCCGAGCGGATAAAATCCGGTGTTCACGCCAAAGGTGCGTTTCATTAGCCGCGTATAATGTCGGCTTAGCTCAATTTCCGACAACTGTGGAAGTGGTAATGGGATACCACGTCGCTCTTTTTCAGGAAGCGTTACCTCCGGTACATCAAGTGGAGGAAGTAAATCGCAGCCATGCCCTTCTTTACTTAGTTCAAATAATAACTTCATACGCGTTTCAGTATTTCAACCAATTGATCAATTTCTTCCTTCGTATTCATTTCGGTCACACACCAAAGTATCCCTATCACATGCTCGCTCCGGTCACAGACCGGTGTGTCTGCCAGTTCCGCCTCAACAGGAATCCCTCCCAATACCCCTTCCTTTTCCAAAGCAGACAATATTTCGGAAGCATCTGAAGGGCAGTTCGTTATAAACTCATGAAAAAACGCGCCCGGATACCGCAGTTCAAATCCCGGAATCTCACCTATTTTTGAAGCCGCATAATGAGCTTTCGACAAGCATTGTGTAGCAACATTACGCAAGCCATCCGGCCCCATTGTCGCCATATAAACAGCCGCCATCATAGCGCACAGCGCTTGGTTGGAGCAAACATTAGAAGATGCTTTTTCGCGTCGTATATGCTGTTCG
>CAYUAK010000058.1:0-3355 GCA_964442765.1 uncultured Tannerella sp.
ATCACCGACCCAAGCGCCGGTACCCGGTTGTTTGAATACGATGCAGACGGATATTTATGGAAGGAGACCGATGCTGACAACCGTTTAAAAGAAATGCTCTATGACCCATTCGGGCGAATGGTCAAAAAGATAATGCCGGAGCTTACGAACCATTACCGATACAATGGAGATGGTTTTTTGGTAACCGACAGTACTTCCCAGGTCCTGTTTCGCAGCTATCAGTACGATGCGCTCGGTCGTCTCAGCAAAGACCGCGACAACGTACCTGACGGCCAATGGTTGGAAAAAATCTACACCTATTCAAACGGTAACGTAGCCGATATTTATTTTGTTTCCAACGCAGGCGCTATCGGTTTGGAGAGTTATGTCTATGCCAACGGACATCTGAGCGAAATAAAACTTGACGCTACTACCGTTGTATGGAAGCGGAATGGCGAACATACAACCGGCAAGACCAGCTCCGTGCTCACCGGCCCAATTGTCCGATCCTGCGGTTACAATACGCATGGTATCCCTACGGGAAGAAGCGCTGTTTCAGGTGCGGCGGGCATATTTCAAGACCATGCCTATACATTCGACCCGCTCAAAGGGAACCTGTCCAACCGCAAGGACAATTCCCGTAACATTCAGGAGGATTTCACGTATGACGCTTTGAACCGTATAGAGACATTTGCAGGCAATAACATGGAGTATGATTCAAACGGTCTTGGAAACATTACCCAGAAAACCGATGTCGGCAACACCTTCCTCTACCATACGCCCGGCAAGCCCTACGCTGTGTCGGGAGTGAAAGTGGGAACTAACACCGCTATCCCTCCAAGGAATCAGGCTGTTACCTATACCTCTTTTGAGCGTCCAGCCAGTATCACCGAAAACAACTATCAAGCCCTGTTCACCTACAACGGCGCCGGCGACCGCAAAAAGATGGAGTTCAAGCAAAGCGCCACGACCTTATACAACAGGTACTATATCGGCGACCGCTACGAGACCGACCAGGTTGCATCCATTAGCCGTCAGCGTCTGTACATCGGCGGCGACGCCTATACCGCCCCCGCCGTCTATGTCAACCAGGGCAGCGGCTGGGTCTTGTACTACATCTGCCGCGACTACTTAGGCAGCATCACCCATCTGTTAAACAGCAACGGTTCTTTAGCCTGCGAATACAGTTTCGATGCCTGGGGACGGATACGCAATCCTGCCACACAGGTCGCCTATCCCCCCGGCGCCGAACCCGACCTGTTTTTAGGGCGCGGCTACACCGGCCACGAACACCTGAAAGAGTTTGGGCTTATCAATATGAACGCCAGACTCTACGACCCTGCAATCGGGAGGTTTCTTAGCCCCGACCCATACGTAAAAAATTCGCTTAACAGTCAGGATTTCAACCGTTATAGCTACGCGCTCAATAATCCGCTGATATATTCCGACCCGTCGGGTGAAATTGTTTTGATGCCAATCATTGCAGGCGCAATCATTGGGGGATATTTTAACATGGTAGCCAATGCGAATAAAATTGAACAGCCATGGCAGATGGCAGCATATTTTGGAATTGGTGCAGCAGCAGGCGCCATAGGCGGGCTTGCAGGTAGCGCCGTGTCGGGCGCATTAGGCGCAACCGGCGCTATTACTGGTGCGGCAAGTGGTGCGGCAGGCGGAGCTGCGAGTGGTTTTATTGGCGGCGCAGGAAATGCGTGGATGACCGGCTCTAATTTAGGTGAAGGATTAATGTATGGAATGAAAGGAGCCGGAGCAGGCGCATTAACAGGCGGCCTGATAGGAGGAGTCTCCGGCGGGATTTCTTCAGCCGTGAAAGGAGGCAATTTCTTTACAGGCAGAGGGGCGGCTTCACATTTTGTTTTAACGTCTGATAACAATACGATAACGGTTGGTGATGGCATGGAATACTCCACTAAGTACGCTCAAGGTTTTTCCGATGATTATTTCGGACCGGAAATCAAAGGTTTGGATAACCTGTATGCAGATGGAAGTATGCCGCAAGGGCTTACTATAAATGGAGAACATGTTTTAAATGGGACAGATAAACTTGGAGGTTCCACTGTCTATAATGGAATAGGTAAAGGAAGCAACGTTTATTTGTATAAAGCGGCATTTACGAATAAGGAGATGCTTTATACGGTTATGGGACATGAATATATTCATGTGTACTTCAATGTGAATGGATATGCGCCTATAGGAACTAAAGACCAAGTTAAACGTATCATGGTGTCACAAGAACGAGCGGCATACCAGTGGACTGTTGTCCAACAGAAAGCATGGAATATGGATATAAAAAATGCACAAGACATGCTTAGTCGTTATAATGCACAAAATGGTTTCGGGGTTGTGTTAGACTATGCAAGCGCAGTTATTAAAATACGTCCAAAAGTGCCATGGTGAAATTGTCTTTTTTTATTGCAGTTTGCTTGGCTTTAACGGGATGTTGCAGCAAACAAAGAGATTATGTATTATTGTTAGACAATAGTATGTTGATACATATCAATTATAACGATTCTGCGGTATTTGAATTTCCTTTTGCCTCTTTCGAGCATAACCCGGTAATTTCAATGTCTTCTTTTGACGTGAAAAAGCAAAAAATCAGAATTCCTTTTACCGGAAAAGATTCGATATTAATTCGAGAAATTTTAGATAATTTTAGAAGTAATTACTTCAAGAATGAATATAGTTATTACTCTAATGATTCCACATCCCAAATAGGAGTTTTTTTCTGCGGTAAACTATCAATCGTAGACAGCATAAGCAGCTATTTAGTTTTAACAGAAAGGCAGGATGATAGATATAATTTGTTTACAGGCAACTATTTTCGTGATCTATATCTTTTAAACTACAAAAACAACCGGTTGACTTCGATAGCAGAACTCTCTTCGGATATGCTTTCTGATGATTCAAGAACAATGGTTGTCACCTATTTGATGGGTGAAAAAATCCCCTTTTGGCATTTTTTCTCGCAAGTAGATTTTGGAGGTTTTCTCGATTTTTCAATAGGAGCGTTTCTGACCGAACAGGCTATACAAGATTTAAGTGATTATGTGAAAATGAAAGAGGGTACAATAACAATACGTTCTACAGTATTTGCGATTGACGTAAATGGGTTTATCATATTTATCTGACAGATGATTCGGCGTAGCGTCCTGCTAAGCCGTGGTTAAACGCAAAGTTAAAACAATAGAGCAGACACAAATGGACAGTTGGGGTTATCCACAAAAGATTGAGACGAAATACGGAAGCGAAGTAACCGAAACCGTCACGCTGTCGTACCACCATGCGGCAACTTCCTCGTCGTGGTTTGTCGGACTTCCGCTTACGGTTGAAAAGAAAACGACAAAAGGCAGCGCTA
>CAYUAK010000059.1:0-1746 GCA_964442765.1 uncultured Tannerella sp.
CTTGCCACGACACTGAAGATTGTTTGGCGTTCATTGAAAAATCCATACTCCAGCACAAACGATCCTGATATTTTAAATAAAAATCTCTCAAATTATCATAAGAGGGCAAGTTCCCATAGTTGATAGTCGCCGAAATATCCAAGTTGCAATTCGGATAGGTATTTAACACATAGCGCAGAAAATCAAGCTGAGCATCCTGTGTCATCAGCCAAAATCCATGTGCGACCACAATGTACAAATTAGGATGGCGGTGAAGTACCCGCTCAAGTGCAATGATCTCACGCCAATACTCCACCGGGTCGGCAGCCCAATTCGTCCGCCACTCAAAAGGACCGTTTGGGTCGGCTATGTGGAGCGAGGCGATAAATACCCGCTGGCTTTCTAACAAAGAGAAAGCCTTTTCATGGACGGGATCATCGACGTAGGGATATTTTACAAGCTCAGGCTGTTGTCGATAACTTGGACCGTACCATATCTTGTATCCGATGTACCCTTCTTTCTTAAATTTCTCAATAACAGCCGGTTCAAAATATTCAATACCCACTTGCGCCGGTCGATAGGTACTGAAAGCGCTTAACATGCGCCCACCGGTATTTTGAAGCGCCTGACGAACATCATTTTGCGTCAGGTTGATCCACATAGCAATATCCGCATTATACCGAGCTTTTACAGAATCCCTGAATTGCAAATACTTGGGAAAACCAGTAGCCGACGAATCGCCGTAATGCGTGTGAACATCTATACGTGGGATGTCAGGATACTTTGTTTTAAACTGTGCGAAAGTAAACAAAGGTATCAAAGCTAAAAAAATAATTTTTTTCATAAAATCGTATATTTAATTTGTTTTGATTTGCCGTTAGCTGTTATTTTCAGTTCAAGCTGATCACTTCCAATTGGCGGATTGCCGATAATCTCCGCTTTGATATCCGGCGGAGTTTTAGCGTAAGGAGCGACAATCGTCACAAAACGAATACCTTTTTCATCAATAGACTTTGGCGTTTGAAAGCAGAAAGCCGGTCGCGGTTCTTTCTTTGTATATTCGTATGAGACCTGCCCTTCTTCTTCTTGCATTTTAGCTTCCTTAGGTATCACATTTTTTACTAATACATTCCATCCATCTTTTAAAACAGTTCGAGCAGTCAAGGCTTTGTAATTGAATTGGGCTTCTCCTGGAGCAAATTGAAAATGAATGGCTACATCGCCTGTCCCTTCGCCGATTGCTTCGTCAACAATAACAAAATAGGCTTTATCTATAAAAAAGACGGCACGCCGGTGTGTAAGGTTGGGATAACTCTTGTTTTCAACAACAAGTATATCCAAGTCTTCACCTGTTTGCCAATACAGGTGTCTGGGAGCATAAGCCGTATTTTTCCCGTCAAGGGTTAACGTTTGATGTACTTTTGTTTGCCGAAACCATGCCCTGTTTTCTGGGTCTCCGCTATAAATATAACACCCTGCATCGGGCATCAGGTGACGTCCGCCGGCGTACAACTCAAACGTACCGTTATCGGGTTGGCTGTGTGACCCTCCATCAGGACCACATTTCAAGACTAAACAGACTGCGTCTTTATGCCATCCGCTTCGCATCGAATAGAGACCGCTTTCCTTATAAGCAAATGCCGTCTCTTTGGGTTTTATGCCTTCCTTGCCTTCAGTAGCAAAATACAGGAAATCTGGTCGGTTATATTGTGTCGCCCATCTTTTCAGACTTCCATAATTGGCGCCCGGACTACCTTTCCATGAATC
>CAYUAK010000060.1:0-1646 GCA_964442765.1 uncultured Tannerella sp.
ATAGTGTATTATACGGCGCTCAAACCTAAGGGAATTTACTACGAAATAGGCGTACTGTTTGATGACCCTTATGGCGTGGGTTTCAATAAGAAAAACCCTGAGTTGCGCGATCAATTCAACGCATTTTTGGAAAAACTTAAGCAAGACGGAACGCTTGACGAAATGTCTGCTCGTTGGATAGATGGTTATGAAACAGCCCGCATGCCTGATTTGGGACCTGCGCCTACCGGAAAGCCCCTTCGTACAGGTGTATCGGCATCTACCGATGTTTTCGATTTTGTGCAAGATGGAAAAAACGCAGGATTTGATATTGAGTTGTTGGAACGTTTCGGGCGCTATACAGGTCGCCCCATCGAATTTTTAACCATCAACTTTGGAGGGATAATTGCCGCACTCTCCTCCGGAAAAGTGGATATGATCGCCTCAGCCATCACCATTAACGAAGAAAGAAGCAAGCAGATTAATTTCTCGAATCCTTACTTTTTTAGCCAATCTCTTGCTATTGCAATGGACCGCTCAAAAACCGCTGTGGATAATGCCAAGAACAAAGGTTTCAAAACGATGGAGGATGTGAAAGATAAACGGATTGGTGTTTTAATGTCCTCTATACAAGACGAATATATTACCAAAACCTATCCCAAAGCCCAAGTGTTGCGCATTGACCTTGCACCCGACTTGGTTTTGGCGCTTAAAACACATCAGAGCGACGTGATTGTGCTGCCCGAACCGGAAACAAAAGAGATATTAGAGAAGAACAACGACATCGGCATATTAGAAAAAGATATTTACGGCATAGAATTTGGTATTGGCTTCAAAAACGTTGATTATAGAGATCAATTTAACGCTTATTTTGCTGCTATTCATGCAGATGGAACGTGGGAACAGATGGCTCAACGTTGGTTAGACGACCCGCATCATGCAGTCATGCCGCATTTCGAGTTTCCTGCCGATGCAAAGCCTTTCATAGTGGGAACAACCGCTCAAAGTATCCCTTTCAATTTTGTTAAGGATAATGCCATTGTTGGTTTGGATATTGAATTGGTAACTCGCTTTGCTGCCTCATTAAAACGCCCTGTTAAGTTTAGCGTAATGACTTTCGGCGGATTAATCCCTGCATTAGTATCAGGCAAAATTGATATCATAGCTTCCGCTGCCATGATTACGGAAGAGCGTAAAAAGCAGGTAGCCTTCTCTGACCCATACTTCCAAGTAGGTTCAACTGTGCTTGCCCTTAAAGAGAATTTAGCCGTGCCTCCTGCCTCCATGCACGATGGCAGCGACTTGGCAACCGCGCGTGTAGCCACCATGACAGGAACTACAAGCGAAATGTTTCTTGAAAAAGAGTATCCGGAAGCCCAATTGCTTCTATTTGATGATATTAATGATGCTTTTTTGGCAGTAAAAACCGGTAAAGCAGACTACGTATTGACCTCTTACACAACCTCCTTATTGGCATCTAAAAATAACCGCGAGTTAATCGTATTGCCGAAAGAGTATATCAGAGACCCCGCCGGTATCGCCCTGAATAAAAAGGATACCATTCTATTGCAACAAATTAACGAAGTACTGTTGCGTTTCAAAAAAGACGGTACATTGAAAGGTATCATTGACCGCTGGATTAAACCGGATGGCTCAGACTATGAAAT
>CAYUAK010000061.1:0-1701 GCA_964442765.1 uncultured Tannerella sp.
TATTTTAGCGGCTCATTACGAAACAGGCGAACGCATACCAGCTTCTATGA
The DNA here is from genome assembly GCA_964442765.1 of uncultured Tannerella sp. Lineage (GTDB taxonomy): Bacteria > Bacteroidota > Bacteroidia > Bacteroidales > Tannerellaceae > Tannerella. Next base: position 51 of record CAYUAK010000061.1, read on the forward strand.
TTAAAAAACTTATCGATGCGACAAATTTTAACATCGGGAATAAATGTTGTCGACAAGTTTGCTATAGTCTGTTAGACTTGGCTTGGCATACACTCAAAAGTCCGTTTAACGGTGATTTTGAGGAATTTGAGAAGTCGGCTTGGATCCCTGCCGTTATCCTGCCGGAAGTAAGAAACACGTTGACGTCGACCTCTTTCAGTCACATTTTTTCGGACAATGACTATGCTGCCGGCTATTATGGTTATAAGTGGGCAGAGGTGTTGGAAGCTGACGCTTTTGCCGCTTTCAAGGAAGCCGGCATTTTTAGCAGAGCGGTTGCTCAATCTTTTATGGAACATATCCTGAGCAAAGGCGATACGGATGATCCGAACCGTCTTTACATTCGGTTCCGTTGCCAGCAACCGACGATAGATGCGCTGTTACAGCGTAACGGGATTACTTCGGGTGTTATTACGAGAAGATGACTGCAACTGATATAAAGCAACAAAAGACTGACGAGCGTTACCTGCGGATGGCACAGATTTGGGCTGAAAATTCCTATTGTAAACGCCGTCAGGTGGGCGCTTTAATCGTTAAAGACCAGATGATTATCTCAGACGGGTATAACGGCACGCCATCTGGGTTTGAAAATGTTTGCGAAGATGAAAACAACATGACGAAGCCCTACGTACTTCATGCCGAAGCCAATGCGATAACCAAAGTGGCGGCATCGAACAACAACAGCAAGGGTGCAACGATCTATATCACGTCGTCGCCCTGCATCGAATGTGCCAAACTGATTATCCAAGCCGGCATCAAACGGGTTGTTTTCGCCGACATGTATCGGACGGACGAAGGCGTCAATCTGCTGAAACGGGCAGGCATCGCAATTAATTATGTCGATATTTATTAAAAGATAAAAATGAGTAGAAAGAGTCACTTTTTTTGGGTCGTATGTTTAACGCTGCTATGCTTAAACATCGGTTTTTTTGCAGGTCATAAGGTTCGAATGAGGCAACCTCAGTTGAAATTACTTCGTTCGGAGCAAAATAAAATCAATGAAGCGCTTGAACTGATAAACTTATATTATGTCGAACCCGTCGATCTGAAACACTTGTCCGAAAGCGCCGTCGGCAAAATCGTCAGCGAATTAGACCCACATTCAAACTATATCCCGTTTACTGAGGTCGAGACTGTCAACGAAGACCTTGATTTCTCATTTGGGGGGATTGGTATCACTTTTAACTTTGATACCGACACCATCATCGTCATCAGCATCATTTCCGGCGGTCCGGCAGAAAAAGCCGGCATCATGCCGTTTGACAGGATAATGACCGTCGACGATTCGATTGTAGCCGGGAAAAATATCAGTTCTAATAAAATGATGCGTATGCTACGGGGTCCGAAAAACAGCAAGGTCATGTTAGGGATTCAGCGTGGCAATGCTGACTCTTTACTCCAATTCGAACTCGTAAGAGGCGACATTCCCAATTATACGGTAGATGTATCGTATAAGGTTAGCGACAATATCGGCTATATCAAAATATCCAAATTCGCCCGTTCAACATACCGCGAATATATCGATGCTATCGCCAAACTGAAACAACAGGGTGCCACCGGATTTATCATTGACCTGCGGCAAAATCCGGGAGGATTGATGGAATATGCTTAC
>CAYUAK010000062.1:0-11538 GCA_964442765.1 uncultured Tannerella sp.
GGATGAGGCATTGAATACACTTGCGAGGTGAAAGCAAAGGTATAAACGCCGTTTTCTATTTCCTTCCTGACCTCATCGCGTTGCCAATTGTACCATTCAGGGATGGATGAAAATTTGGTTTCTCCTTGTTGACTTTCCAATTCGCCTGTCTCTTTCAATGTCCACGAATGGTTGCATTTTTTGCAAAAAATAGCCGCGCCTTTACTGTCCATTTCAAACTCTTCATTACAATCGGGGCATTTATAAAGAACTTTATGCAAACCTTCGGCTCGGTATTTTTCTTTAATCAAAATATTGTTTTCCTTTTGATAATCGTATTCATTGTATTCAAATGCTTTGCGAATGATTTCATTGATTTCAACCGAACTGGTTTTTTCAATATCTGAAACCGTTAAAATCTGTTTCATTTCTGTAACAAGTTTCACTTTACGCGATTTTTTTGCCCAAGCGGGTAGTTGCAGATGATGCCCTTTGAACTTCAGTAATACAACGGGATAGTTCGACAATTTTATCATCTTTCCTAAAGATTCAGGCAAAATGGAAGGGATGCCAACAAACGTATAACGTGCTTCAGGATACAAACCGACAATATCTTTTAATTCTCTTAAAACAAAGTTGATGTTCTTAATTAAAAATAAATCATTGATAAACTTTCGTTTAGGAATTGAGCCAATAGCCCTCAGCAAAAACGGGCTGATATTAAACCCGTCAATCGAAACAATATTATTGATACGATAAGGGAAGTTGGCAATTGCCGAAACCATAAAATCGAGGAATTGCATGTGATTACAAAGTAAGATATAAGGTGGCTTCAATCCTTTTGTGTTGATTTTAAGTATTTTAACCTTAAGCCATTTCAAAAAGAAAAACGAAATACCCCAGATTATCGGCAAAGTCCACCACGCTTGTCGGCGGGGGGGGCGCGACATATCAAAAGGTTTTATTTTTTTATGATAGTTGATGTCCACAGCAAAAAATTTTGCCACAAAGGTAGTCATTACTTTGGATAAATTGTAAAAAACAACAAAAAAATGCATATAATCATGTCACCCCTTCGGAGTTCTTAATTTTCAATTCTAAAATCATGTCACCCCTTCGGAGTTGAGCTACCCGCTACCGACTACCGACTACCAGCTACAAGCTACCAACTACCGACTACCAACTACCAGCTACAAGCTACAAGCTACAAGCTACCGACTACCGACTACCGACTACCGACTACCAGCTATTCCCATCGCTACTTCGCAATTTTTCTTGTGGAACGCAATGCCGTATTTATATAGTCGCTGATAGCCTTCTTTCTTTAAATGATGAATATATGCCTTTTCTTCTATCTGCTTGAGACCTTTCAGGGCTTCTTCCTTTAAGAAATCGGGCGAACACACGGATTCATTGGGCGACCGCAAGGGTACGCCCCTAAAGTGTTTGAACTCTATCACTACGGCGTATTGCTCTCTGTCAACGGGTTTTATCAAACAATCCGAACGCCCTTTTCCCGATTCAGAATTTGAATAAACCGTATATTTACCGGAAACAGCCAGCAGAATGCCGTAAATGAACATATGGTAACTGTTTTCTTCTTTAAAATCATGGCAACTGGGGTTGTTGAGCAATTCGTTGTTGAGGATAGCGCTTACGCCTTCGGCATCGCCCTTGAGCAGGTATTCAACAAACTCAACAATTGTTTGGGAAATGGAAGGCTGTTGCTCTTCAAACCATTCTTCTGCGTAACGTGAAAAGATATTTTTCACTTCCATATTGACCAATTCTGCGCCAAATTTTTCCGCTCTGGCAGTGGCGCCGTTGCATGGCTTTATGTATCCGGCGTTTAAAAGCATTGTCCAGAATGTGTCTGTATGAGCATATTTTATCGGATATGTTATCCCGTCTTCCAAACGCATCGTTACCGGCGCTCCCGTAAGTAATCCGGCTAACTCATTTTTTAAGGCGCTGTCACCTTTGTAAAACACATCCTGCAAAACACGCACAGAGCCGGTGTTGACCCAGTAATTGTCTATCTCCCTTGCATTAAGATACCTGGTGATGCTCCAGGGGTTATACATATTCTGACCCCCAAACCTGTAACCATCGTACCATTTTTTAACTTCATCGTATTTGTCGCCTGATTCATACACCTCACATGCGTCTTTAACCTCTTCTTCCGTGAAACCGAAGCAAGTAGCAAATTCCTTATTCATGATACCGCAGACCAAAGGGTTGTTAAAACCGCTGACCAAACTTTCCTTTGATATGCGCAGTACGCCGGTTAATACCCCAAACTCCAAATAATCATTCGTTTTGAAAACGCTGCCCATAAAACCCCGCATAAAACTGACCATTTCATCATAATAACATTTAATCAGGGCATTGGTTATCGGAGCGTCGTATTCGTCTAACAAAACGATGACCCGTTTTTTGTGATAGGTGTAAAGGCACTCCGTTAAAAATTTTAACGCGGATTGAAGTTCTACCTCCGGCGCTTTTCTTGAAGACAAGATATTAAACAATTCCTTTTGCCCTTCATCAAGCCTGTCACTTTCAAACAGGTATCGATTTTGTCGATAAATACCTGACACCAATCCATTTATATGTTCGATTGCTCTGTCATAATTTTCTCCCTCTACATTTTTCAACGTGAGAAAAATAACCGGGTACTTGTTCAGATACTTTTCAATGATGTCATTGTGCTCCATGATCTTTAGTCCATCAAACAAGGCTTTACTGTCTCTGTTCACATCAAAAAAATACCTCAACATGCTCATGTTGAGAGTTTTTCCGAACCTTCGGGGTCGGGTTATCAGTGTTACCTCGCCTCTATTCTCAAGTAACTCTTTGATAAATAAGGTCTTATCGACATAGAAATAATTACCTTCGACAATCTTTTCAAAAGAGTCTGTTCCTATTAAAATCTGCTTCTTCATGTTGTCAATTTTTAATTTTTCCGTGCCGCAAAGATAAGAAAAAAAAACGGACGGGGGTAAGCCCGTCCGTTTTTTTACAATAATGTTAATTTTGATGAACTGTTTTGATGCGTTGACTGCCGGAGACGATGATATATATCCCTTGTTCGGCTAAGCGGAGTTCTGCTTTGTCGTCGTTGGCGATGCCTTGATATATCATCACGCCGGTCATGCTATAGACGCTCCAAGCGCTGCCAGGAACAAGCCCCGACACATGCAGGATGCCATTGCGCGACCACCCTCGTAATTCTCCATTCTCCATTCTCAATTCTCCATTCCCAACCGGTGTGGCAGTGATGGCGCCGCTGCTGTAGGCGGAGGTGTCGGTGCTGGGCGGCGTTACACGGAACGCGAAGCTGCCATTGACGCCTGATGCCTTGTCGGCTGTCCCCTCCTCTGCGGGGTTGAAGGTGAAGATGACAATATCATACGCCGAAATGACAAAGCCGGTACTCTTTATCAACTCATTGATAAGCTCAGCCAGATGGAAACGGGTTGTCTCTGCGTTGGGGGCTTGCTGCTGGGTCAGCGTGAAGGTAGCTGCATCGATAAGCGCCTGTGCGGCTGCCCAGCGCGACTGATAGGTCGGCGAGCGGAAGGTAGCCGTTACGGTGACGTTATCGGCGGGCATGGTGAAGGTAAAGTTGTTGCCCGAACCGGACACGTTTATCCATTGACCGTTTGTTTGGGCGTTCACGGTGAGCGCTGTCATTTCGTAGTCGGTTTCCGGCGCGATGGTCAGTGTGATGGTTTCGCCTGCCTCAGCCGTTGATTTACTGGGGTAAACACTGCCGCCGGTCATGGAGGCGATGTTCACCGTGTAGAACGTTGTCACCGGCGCCGGGTCGATGGTTATACTGAAAGCCACCGCTGCCGATGTCCCGGCTAAGTTAGATGCTGTCACGGTGAAGTTTGATGTGCCGGCTGCCGTTGGGATGCCGGAAATGATGCCGGAAGCGTTGAGAGAAAGACCTGCGGGCAGAGCGCCGGAGGCAATCGCCCAATCTGACGGACTGTTCGTTGCCGCAAGCGTCACAGCGTAAGCCACGTTAACAACGCCGGCGGTCAATGCACCGGCGGGGGTTGTGATGTCAGGCGGGAGTGTCGGCTCAGGAACGATGGTGATGCTGAAAGCTACCGGCGCCGATGTCCCGATGCCGTTGGTCGCCGTCACGGTAAAGTTAGATGTGCCTAAGACGGTCGGCGTGCCGGAAATCTCGCCGGTATTGACGTCAAACGTCAGACCGACGGGCAGCGAACCGGCTGTAATAGCCCAGCTTGTCGGGTTGTCGGTTGCTAAAAGTGTCCGGCTGTATGGACGGTTGATGATACCGTCCATCAAAGCGCCGGCGGTGGTCGCGATGAAAGGCGCTGAAGCAACATCTTCTATCTTGATGCTGAAAAGAATCGGCATAGAAGAACCTCCGGCATTCGAAGCGGACACTAAGAAAGAAAACATACCCGCTACGGTTGGCGTGCCTGAGATGACACCCGACGCATTGATTGTAAGCCCGTCGGGTAAAGCGCCGGCTACAACCGCCCAGCCTGTAGGCATGTTCATTGCGGCAAGCGTTTCGGTGTAAGCAACGCCGACATAGCCTTGTGTTAACGGACCAACAGCAGTGGAGATGACAGGCGGTAAGATGACGTTACTAATCGTAATGCTGAATGGAACGCGCATGGAGGTGCCTGCGTCGTTGGTGGCAGTCAGTTCAAACGTAAACAAGCCCGAAACGGTTGGCGTGCCGGATATGATGCCTGTATTACTGATAGTCAGACCGCCGGGCAGAGCGCCTGACGCGACCGCCCAGCTTGTCGGTGCGCCGGAAGCAACCATCGCAAAAGTGTAAACGGTGCCGACCGTTCCTGCGGTCAAAGCGCCCGGGACGGTTGAGATAGCAGGCGGGGTTGCATTGGCTGCGATTGTGATACTGAAAGCGACGGATGCCGATGTGCCGGTACTGTTTGAAGCTGTAACTTCAAAAGTATATGCGCCGGCTGTGGTTGGCGTGCCGGAGATAACACCCGAAGCGTTGATTGAAAGACCTAAAGGCAGCACGCCTGAAACAAGCGCCCAAGATGTCGGTGAATTATCTGCCGTCAGTGTCTTATTGTAAGGCACGCCGACAACCCCATTCCCTAACGCCCCTGCAGGTGTTGTAATGACAGGCGCGGCAGCGGTAGTGACTATCACGATGCTGAAAGCCACAGCGGTAGATGTCCCTGCGCCATTGGTAGCGGTCAGCGAGAAATTGTATGTGCCGGCTGTGGTTGGCGTGCCGGTAATAGCGCCGTGATTATTAATAGAAAGTCCGGGGGGCAGTGTGCCGGGCGTCACTTCCGCCCAAATTGTCGGGCTGTTCGTTGCCGCAAGCGTAAAACTGTACGGTGAGCCGACAGTGCCAACGCTCAATGCGCCAGCAGACGTTGTAATCACAGGAGCAGCGTCGTTTATCGTAAGACTGAATGTCACCGGCACGGATTCACCGAACGGATTAGCACATAATATATTAAAGGTATGTGTTCCTGTATAATTTGGCGTACCGTAAATAGTGCCATTAGATGGATCTAACTGTATTCCCCACATGCCCCATGGTTGTACGCCATTTTCAAATACCCACCATGATGGTTGATTATCTGCCTGTAGCTTAAAACTGTAAGGCACGCCGATAGTTCCGTCAGGCAATGCCCCTGCGGGAGTTGTGATGACAGGTGGATAATTGTCATCATTTATCGTTATACTGAAAATCACTTCGGGCGAAGGTCCTGCGCCATTAGAAGCAGTAACGCCGAAAGTATACGTTCCTGGATTCATTGGGGAGTAACCCGAAATAACACCCTCATTATTTAAAGATATTTGTGCAGGAAGCGCGCCGGATGTTACTGCCCAACTCCTTGGATTATTTGTTGCCGTAAGCGTATAACTGTAAAAGCCATTGATATTACAATTACTCAATGCCCCTGCCGGGGTTGTGATGACCGGCGCTAATGGGTAAGGATTGACTGTCAGTGTAGCAACAGAAGAATAAGCACGCGGTTCTACTGCATTGTATACTACCACACGATATTTATATCCGTCGAAAGAAAACGGAACATTCGTCAGTGTCATCGTTCCTTCTCCTACGCCCCAAGTATATGTTGCGTTTGCAGGATTGGTACGCCAATATACGCCACCATCTGTGGAATACTGCCACTCAAAGCCATAATTTGGCATGGGTACGCCGGTAGCAGTGACTGAAAACGTTACACTACCGCCTTCCGTCACACTTTGACTGAATATGTCGGTAACAATTGTCGGGGCAACGCCTGTCACGACTGACAGCGTAGCAGGGTTGGATACGGCAGGCGGTCCAGCGAGGTTAAAGGCTGTGCAACGGAATAATGCCCCATCCCAGAGAGACGGAACGTTGGTTATCTTTAAACTTTTCGTGTTTGTGCCGGAAAATGTGGCATTGTCCGTCAAAGTAATCCAATTTGCTCCGCCGACTGGAAACATTTCCCACCAAACAGTCGGTTCGGGATTTCCGGTTACATTGACATCAAAACTCGTATTACCTCCAATAGGTACGAGGCGGTTTGAAGGACCGTAAATCATAGCCGCTTCAGCAACGTTTATCGTAATATCTAAATACACAGGCGCGGATGTGCCGGCTGGGTTCGTGGCAGTAATGTTGAAACGGAAATTTCCCGTTGCCGATGGCGAGCCTGTAATCTCACCGGTCGCGGCGTTGAGCGTCAGTCCTGGGGGCAATGTGCCGGATAAGGCAAACGTTGCGGGGGTATTGGTTGCAGTCAACGTCTCTCTGTAATACACGCCGACAGCGCCGTTTTTCAATGAACCTGAAGGCGTGGTGATGACAGGCGGCTGTATGCCCGTCTCTTTTACCCAGACAGTGTTCGTACCGTCGGTATAGGTCGCATAACCCGCTTTGGTGGTGGGAAGTGTGTAGTCAAACTTGCTCTTGAGGGTTGTTCCTACCTTAACGTATGTTAATCCAGATGGAACGTTCACTGCGCCGTCAATCGTCACCACGCCTCCATTGATGGCTTGTACGCCGAAACCGGAACCGGAACCGACATCCGAAACCGTCACATCGCCGGTGACCGTTACAGAGCTGTTATTGCTGCTCACGCCCATAAACGACGCCGATACATACCCTTGAATGATTACATTACTATGGTTTTCTGCTTTAACGCCAGTTGGCGCTCCAATCGCCCTCGATATTTTGACAACCGAATTGTTCGCATCAAGCCCTATTGTACCAGACACGTCGAAATAGCCAGCGCCTTGCATATCAATAACGCTATTTTCGACCGACATCCCATACCCGTTAGGATTATGCGCAAAGATATTCTTCCCATTCATGAGAAAAGTGATATACTTATTGTCGATATAAATCCCTTCATTTTGAGATATGTAATCTAACAATTGGATGCGATCAGTACCTGATTGGGCTGCAATCGCCTGCTTCAGCGTGTAAAAACCCCATCCCTTTTCCGGAATAGTACAGACCACTGGCGGCGTATTCCCCCGCACCCACACTTTCGTTCCGCTATTGCGAATAGATTGGTACGTTAGATACCCTGCTTTGGTAGTGGGGAGTGTAAAATCGTAATAAGAAAAAAATTCGTCCGCACCTGAATACGTATGAGTAAAATGAATATATACGCCATTTGAGGGGACATCTATTCCTCCACAAGTGATGGTACCGATATTGGCTCTTGCTCCAAAACTGTTAGAACCGGTACATATTATATTACCGCCGATAGTGAGCGCTGCATCTCTGTTGCCTATTCCCGAGACTGCTACACCTCGCCAGGAATAAGCGCCTATACCGCCATAGCCTGTCGTCTTTACATCGCCGCGTACGGTCACGTCGTCAGTGTTTTCAATAGATACGCCATAACCATAGTCTCCGGTTGCTGTGGCATTTGTTACTGTTGCCCTTGACATACCGGAAAAAGCGCTGGATTGTGAGTGTACATATAGTCCATGCGTTGTGCCGGTGACATTGAGTTGACCGCCGCCTGTATTCGACAGTTTGACCTCAGCGCCTTCGATGACTTCAAGTCCTTTCCCTGCGGGATTGACAATATTCAGCTTATAAACGCCGACGTCGAAAGTGATTGATTTGCCTCTGATGATAACGCCATCGTTATAATCAATGTGGGTAAGTAACTTGATTGTCTGACCGTTCTGATGCGCGATCAGAGCGGATGCAAACGTGTTGTAATTGGTTGACCCAATCTGGCAAACCGCCTGCGCATTTGCCGCAGTCGCCGACACCAAAAACAGAACCACCGCCAATAAGACGGCAACAAACCGTTCCCCCTTTGAACGTTCCGCTGAAAATCGATCAATGTGTCTCTTTCCGAAGGGAAGAAACGGGGTCAGTGGGATGTTAAGTTCCCCCTTTGAACGTTCCGCTGAAAATCGATCAATGTGTCTCTTTCCGAAGGGAAGAAACGGGGGCAGGGGGATGTTAAGTTCCCCCTTTGAAGGGGGCAGGGGGATGTTCAGTCCCTTACTGTTGTGCTTCGAGCCTGTCGTGGACGAGGCGAGCATCGTTTGAAGGCTCATAGCCTTCCTTTTTTCTGAAAAAAGAATAGATGTGTACATAAAAAATAAATTTAAAAAATTGTTTATAATGTAAAAAATAATCCATTTTTGGGAGCGCAGGCGTCCTCGCCTGCAAGTAAAAATCCATTTTGGATAGAATAATTGATTGACAGGCTTACAGCCTGAGGGAGTGGGGCAACCCTGTTCGTAGGGCGATGCCCTACGCTATTGATTATAAGGCTTTCAGCCATATCCAAAAACCCGTCATTGCAAGCTTGCGAAGCAATCCAGAGGCATGCAACCGAATCTGGATTCCGCCACACAAGCCCGCGACTTAAGGCATGTTCCTCCTCGCAAGGAAGAAACAGAGGAAAGCCCCCCTCTGTCCCCCCAGTATGGGGAAGATTTATTACTCCAGTTCCCCAGTTCCCCCTTTGAAGGGGGTAGGGGGATGTTGTGAAGGAGGTAGGGGGATGTAAAGGAGTGGGGGCAGCGGGGAGGCTTGTAGGCACATCGGCGGCGAGCAACGTCGCAAAAATGTGCGCAATGAAAAAGGCAAACACAAACAGGGGAATGAAAACTATCCTGTCATTGCGGACGCGACCGTCATTACGGGCTTGACCCGCAATCCTCATACCACCCCCGTCATTGCGGGCTTGACCCGCAATCGCCATACCACCCCCATCATTGCGGGCTTGACCCGCAATCCCCTGATAGCTTGGGGATGCTAAAACAAGCTCACCATGACGAGACGGCTCTTTAAAAACCCCCAGCGATAAGCCCCATGTCTTTCTGTCAGAATTATTGAAATTTTCCATAATTATTAACATTAATGCGTTTTAAAAAAAATTGACGTTACTTACTATTGACATTTTTTGCTACAAGTGGTAAGACGCTGCACGATGATTTGACAGTCAGACAGACGGCTTTTGAGACAGTGACGCCTGCGTGGTTGATGGCGTGGCAGACATAGGTATAGCCGTTGTAGCAGTATGGCACGTTGTGGATTGTCAGCGTTCGCGTATTTGCGTCGGAGTAGATGGTGTTGTCTGCCACAGTGGTCCATTCGCCGTTGATGCATACCTGCCACTGGTACGAACTGGCGCCGACGGTCATAACAGAAAACGATACAGACTGTCCTGCCGTCACTGTTTGGGCAGTTGGCTGCACTTGGATAAAGGGCGTGGCTGCGTTTTCGGCAGTTGTGACAATGGCGGATGTTTGGTTGCCCTGTCGCGCGGTTGCGGTCTTGGCTGTCAGTTGTTGCGCATGGGCAGGCATTGGGGTGCAGAGGCAGAAGACCGATGCTATTAAGAAGGCAAGTAAAGAGACGATGTTTGTCTCATTGTTACGGTTTGAAAAGTTACAAGTTTCCATAATTTTTTTTATTAATGATTTTTTAATTGGGCGAAAATTTTTTCGCCCCTACCGGCTACCAGCTACCTTGTACGGGCGAAAAATTTTTCGCCCCTACGACCGACTATTTATATTTAACCTCATATAACAGGTACTCGGCGCCAGCGTTTTCTTTGGCGTAAACTTTGGTGACATAACCGTCGGTGTTGATGTCGTAACGGTAGGAGATGGTCGTCGTGCCAATCATGAACCTTTCGTTAGTTTTCGTCGCCACAAGGTTGGGCGACATCTTACCGCTCCACGACGCGGGACAATACCTGTTCCCGTTTTCCTCCGACATCGTCCAGGGCGAGATGTAACCTTCTTTATTGGCGCGTGAAGTGTAAGTAAATGTAATCTTGTCGATAACCAAGCCCGCTGACCGCGATTCAATAGCATCTAACTTGCCGCTGTTCCAAACAAAAGTCTGGTTTATCGTAAGACCCATTGATTCGGCGGAAGTCTTTGTCAGATAACCATTCGCATACTCTAAGTTCTGGGTGGCTTTGACGCCTAAAACATTCGCTTCGTAATATGTCACATAGCCCTGACTGTTTTTCGTAAAAAAGAAGCTGTCATTGCCTTTGACATAACGGATGGTGTTGGATGTGGGATAGGTTACGTTCCATACGCCGTTGTTGTTACTACCTGTGACGGTAATTTTTGTGAGCCGGTTCTGGTTGTCGTACTCATAATTGAAAGTGCCGCCGCCATCGCTGCTGTCGTAGAGGTAGGTCACTAACTTAATACCTGCGCCGCCGCCCGTGCTTGGGGTTTCACCTGTCGGGTCGTTTGGCTTCTCTTCCTGCGGGTCGGCGAAAATGTCGCAACCCGATGTTGCAATCGCGAGGATTGCGCATAAGATACTGAAATTGAATAGCTTTTTCATTTTGTTCTGTTTTTAAATGTTTCTAAATTATTGTTATTGGATGATTTTTCTTCCTTTTCCTTTCTCATTCTTTCCAAAATACGCTGTTCCATATTCCGGTTGCCTTCTTCGGCTGAGAGCCAGCTATCGCATTGTGCTATCAGCAGATTGGTGTAGTGGAGCGTGCGCTCGGCGCGTTCCAAGATGTCTTTTTTAATTTTGTCGTCTACTTCCATAATTACTAATTGAGAATTGAGAATTGAGAATTGAGAATTGAAAACTGAAAACTGAAAATTGAGAATTGAAAACTGAAAACTGAAAACTGAAAACTGAAAACTGAAAACTATATTACGTTTGACGGTGCAAAATTACAATGGCAAAAAGGGCTTGTCAATAGTGAATTTTAATGATATGGCATCGTGAATTTTAATGATAAGGCATCGTGAAAATTCACGATGCAATGAGTTAATGTTTCCTAATTATATATAAATTACCGCCATTTAAGCCGATTTTTATATAATTATAGGATATATTAACGTTTATTTTGTATTTTCGCATTAGGTATAATTGACTAATGTTTCGCATTTCTGAATCTTAAATAAGTTAAATCTGCAAAAAAAGGTAACTACTCAGGTCTCCGTAGGAGACTGACATGGATAACCCTGAGTAAGCGAAGCGTCACTCAGGGTAGATGTGCCACCCGAATCCTCAACCCCGTAGCGGGTTGAACTACTACGTAGTTAAAGAGGGAACTG
>CAYUAK010000063.1:0-5409 GCA_964442765.1 uncultured Tannerella sp.
AAAGGAGGCAGCCGCTCTTCCCGTTCGCTGATGTCCTCGTCAGTCACCAATGTACCCTGTTTGGGCAGCAATCGCACCATCAAGTACGAGACAATGAACAGTCCAATAATAGCAGCGCCGATATTCACATACATGACCGAAGCCAAATCGGCTTGAAAATTATCGGCTGCTACAATCGTATTCGGATTCGGCGAGATAATATTCCCGCATTTACCCCCTCCAATCAAAGCCAATAGCAGCGTCTCCTTAGGAATAGAAAAACGCCTTCCGATCCCCAATGCAATCGGAGCGACTGTGATAACGGCAACATCAATAAATACGCCAACAGCCGTCAACAACATGGTCGCAAAAGCAAGCGCCAGAAAAGTGTGACGCCGGTCGAAAGTGCGAACAATGGCATTAGAAATGGAGGTTGCCGCGCCGGTCTTCACCAAGATGCCCGATAAGACGCCGGCAGCTAAGATGCGTGTCATGGCGGGCGTCATGTCCTTTACGCCATCAAGCATGATCGTAACCGTTTGCGGAAGCGTAAAACCTCCGATCAACCCTCCGGTAACAGCCCCCAACATAAGGCTGTATAAGGCGGGAACTTTCCTGATAATCAGAATAATAGAAAGCGTCAATCCAATTAATGCACCTATAGCGCTCATAATTATTTTATTAATGTTTTAAAAGTAAATTTCTTTTGCCCAATATAGCTGCAAATGACAGTGATAATAGTAATTAACATCTTCGATGGGGTAGGGTAGAAGTTCAGCCCGTCGACAAACAGTTTTAATCCGGCATAGTTTATCAACAGGTTAGCAAAGACAACCATCAGATAGCGGATCAATTGCGTGCGTCCACGTAAATTGGACGCCGTAAAGGTGACGTATTTCTGAAGAAGAAACCCGGAAAGGGTCGTAATGGGAAATACGATGGCGAGGGTTGCGATATGCGGACTTAATGCGATGAAACCCAGGTCGACAATTTTTTCTTTGAAAACAAAGTTATAGACTAAAAAATACAATACCCAGTCGAAGACTACATTAGCAGACCCGGTTACGCCATACCGATAGAGTTGTACAGGCATGAATCGGTGGACAAGAGGATGCATAAAATCAATCACCTTTTGAATCCAAAGACCTTTTTTCGTTAAAAATTCTTTCATAATTGGCGCAAAAGTACATGAAATTTCTGAATTACAAACAAGCGAATAAAAATTTTAAAAATCTTTAGGGGAAAGTTAGATTTTATTCGTACCTTGCGCATCGAATCTTTAAAAAATATGGTCTTATGAAGCGGTTTATACTGTTTTTTTTCAACCTTAGCTTTCTTGTGAACGCGCAGGAAGTAATAACTCACGTCGCAATTCAAGACAGCATTTATAGTCAGTTAGCGCTTTTTCCGCAAGAAAAAATACACCTTCACACCGACCGGTCGATGTATGTACCGGGCGAAAAAATCTGGTTTAAGGCGTATATTGTCGATGCCATGTCACATCTATCGCCGACCTACAGTCAATATGTTTATGTTGAGCTGATTGATGCCTCCGATTCGCTGGTAACCCGCGTGATGGCTTACAGCGACAAGAATGGATTGTTTCACGGGAATATTTTTCTTTCGCAATTAATACCCGAAGGAGATTATACCATAAGGGCATATACCCGGTACATGGAAAATCTGGGCGACGATTATTTTTTTAAAAAACCGATCCATATTGGCAGTTTTTCTGCGGCATCGAAACAGGCAAAAAGACAACCGAGGTCTAATTATGATGTTTCCTTCTTCCCAGAAGGGGGCGACCTGACGGAAGGCGTCCAATGCAGAGTCGCCTTTAAAGCATTGAATCAACAAGGCGCTTCGGAAGCGATTACGGGTGAAATTGTAGATAACAAAGGGAACAGCATCACGGATGTTTCGACGGTTTTTGCGGGAATGGGGTCGTTTGTTATGACGCCGGAAGTCGGGGCAACCTATTTCTTGGTAGCTAAAAACAGTAGCGGACAGGAGAAGCGTTTCAAACTTCCACCGGCTAAAAAAACCTGTACGATTGTAGCGTCTTACCGGAATAAACGACATTATATTCAAGTGAAAAAAACACCCGGTTTGCCTGATAAAGCGCTTTATATCCTTGTTCATTGCAAAGGTGAAATACTTTATTTTAATGTATGGAATCCTCAAAGAGATTTTCTTACATTTTCGAGCGATCAGTTGCCATCGGGCGTGATACAGGTTGTGCTGTTCGACGACCAGATGAACCCTGTCAGTGAAAGGCTGATTTTCAACAAAAATGAAGACCAAGCCCAACTTGCTTTCTCTTCAGATAAACCTTTTTATCAAAAAAGAGAAAAAGTTCAAACTGAAATCTATGTGACGGATGTAAAGGGGATTCCGCTTACAGGTCATGTATCGGTTGCTATAACGGACGATAAAGATATTGCAGTAGATACCCATCATACGATTGCGGCAAGTCTGTTGCTTTCGTCCGAACTCAGGGGGTATATTGAATCGCCCGGTTATTATTTACAGGATCATACCCATGCAGAATATGCGCTTGATCATTTAATGATGACGCATGGATGGAGGAGGTATGATATACCTGAAGCAATTAAAGGGAATTATAGACATCCAACAACTACTTTTGAAGTGTCAAAAGAAATATCGGGGTCGGTGAAAGGTATTATATTAGGAAGAGCCGTCGTGAATGGCGAAGTGTTGTTGTTTTCTACCGATGGGAGTTTCGGACAAGCGGTTACCGATTCAGCGGGAATGTTTCTTTTTTACTACCATTACCCCGACAGCGCCCGATTCTTCGTTCAGGCAAAAAATCAGAAAGGAAAGCCGGGTGTTGAGTTAATTCTGAATCACGAAAAATTTCCTGTATTGAAGCATCTTCCGGTGGGTATTTCTTTGTTATCCAACAGCATTGCACAGGAAAATCATGCAGATAATTTTATAAAAAAAGCAGAACAACGCGCTCAATATGACGAAGATATGAAACTTGTTCAATTAAAAGAGGTGACAGTCACAGCAAGAAAAATAGAGAAAAAAGACGAAGTGCGATTAAAATACTGGGCAAATGCGAGTTCGGATAAAACGATCTATCGCGAAGAGATCGAAAAAAGAAATGTCCAGTATGTTTCCCATCTGCTTTATTCGATTGCCGGCGTATGTGTCGAAAACGGAATGATTACGATACGTGGCAGTAGCGGACCTCCTCTCGTGTTGATTGATGGCATTCCAATGGAATGGCCGGAGATAATCACTTCGCTTTTTGATTCGCCATTAGAAATCGTAAGTGTACATGATATAGAGAGTATTGATGTTTTCAAAGGCCCAAACGCGGCTGTTTTCGGTTCGCGCGGCGCTAACGGAGCGATCAGCATCACCACAAGACGCGGCGATTCATCGTACAGACCCAGGAATTTCAGCGCTAATTACGCCACTTACAGTCCGATAGGGTATCAAAAACCGGTCGAATTTTATGCCCCAAAGTATGATACGCCGGAATTAAAAAACCTTAGCATCCCCGACTACCGGACGACAATCTTTTGGAAACCGGATTTGTTGGTCTCAGAAGACGGTAGAGCCTTATTCGATTTTTACACATCCGATTTCCCTACCACCTATTCGATTGTAATAGAAGGTATTTCTAAAGACGGTAAAATCATCCGTAAAATCGAAACCATAGAGGTTCAATAAACACTTATACCGGCGCTATTCCTTGTTCGGCAAGTAGTCGCAGACCTAACTCTTTGAGTTTATATTTTTGAATCTTGCCGCTCCCGGTCATGGGAAATTCGGTGATGAAAAACACGTATTTCGGTACTTTGTAGTGGGCGATTTTGCCGCGACAGAAATCTTTTACGATCTCTTCCGAAAGGGAGGCGCCTTCTTTCAGGATGATAAAAGCGCCGACTTCTTCCCCGTATTTTGGGGAAGCAATTGCGGCAACCTGTATGTCTTTAACCCCCTCTAAATGATATAGAAATTCTTCTATCTCACGCGGGTAGATGTTTTCGCCTCCGCGGATAATCATGTCTTTGATACGTCCCGTTATCCGGTAATAGCCGTTTTCATCTTTGACGGCAAGGTCGCCTGAATGTAGCCATCCATCCTTATCGATCACACCGGCTGTTGCATCCGGATTTTTATAGTACCCCTTCATAACAAGATAACCGCGGCAGCATATTTCGCCTTGCACGCCAATAGGACATTCCTCATTGGTTTCCGGGTTGACTACCTTCACTTCAGTGAAAGGATACTCCCGACCAACAGTTGTACAACGCACTTCAAATGAGTCTTTTAATGTGGATTGCGTCATCCCGGGCGAACATTCGGTCAGTCCGTAGACGCTGGTAATATGCGTTATGTGCATTTTGTCGGTAACGGCGCGCATCAATTCTATCGGGCAAAGCGAGCCGGCCATAATGCCCGTTCTCAGCGAGGTGAGGTCGAACATACTGAACATCGGATGGTTCATCTCGGCAATGAACATAGTAGGAACGCCATAAAGGGCAGTACACCGCTCTTTATGAACCGAAGCAAGCGTTATCAACGGGTCAAATTTTTCGACCATGACTTGCGTACAACCGTGTGTAAGTACATTCATAGACGCCAGCGTAACGCCAAAGCAATGAAAAAGAGGCACACAACAACAGAGCTTATCATCGGCGGTAAAGCCCATATTTTCACCTGTGAAAAAGCCGTTATTAACAATGTTATAATGTGTAAGCATCACGCCTTTGGGAAAACCTGTCGTCCCTGAGGTGTACTGCATGTTGACCACATCGTGACAAGTGACCTGACGCTTGGCTTCTAACAGTTGCTCATCGCCTACATTTTCGCCAAGGAGCAAAATCTCTGCCGTATTATACATGCCTCTGAATTTTTCCTGGCCGATGTATACGACATTTCGCAATTCGGGGAATCGTTCACTATGCAGATAACCGCGCTGGCTTTCTTTCAGTTCGGGTAATATATTATAAACAATATCCACATAACTGCTGTCATAGATGCCGTCGGTGATACACAGTGTTTGGATGTCGGAATCTTTAATAATGAACTCTAATTCATTCTGTTTATAGCTTGTATTGACCGTGATGGCTACGGCTCCGATTTTAGCGCCTGCATACAGGAATGTGAGCCAGTCCGGTACATTTGTCGCCCAGATACCGATATGCGTACCGCGTTTGATCCCGATAGCCATCAGCCCTTTCGCCATATTATCAACACGTTGGTTGAACTGTTTCCATGTGAACCGCAAATCGCGGTCCGAGTAAACCATATACTCCTTATCAGGCGTAACCGTTGCCCAATGCTCAATCCAATCCCCTATCGTTCTATTGCTTAATTCCATTTTTTATAGTGGTTAGTGGTTAGTGATTAATTGAAAAAAATTCTCAATTCTCAATTCTCAATTAATAC
>CAYUAK010000064.1:0-14879 GCA_964442765.1 uncultured Tannerella sp.
GAATCCTCAACCCCGTAGCGGGTTGAACTACTACGTAGTTAAAGAGGGAACTGATGCCACTTTCACCCCGAGCTGCTCTTCGTTTGCACGGGGTTATTCATATACAAGTCCTTCGGACTTTTATACACCCTGAGTAATTACCATTTTTTACAAAACATTGCTAAGAAATAATCCGGATAAATAACCAAGAATTAAATAACGTCGTGCATCCAGCGTTTTATCTTGGGGATTAGGAGCAGGAGAAGGGCGGAGGCTACGATGGGGGTGATGATGAGCCAGGTGAAGAATTTTTCGTTGCTTATTTGTCCGAAAAGGCTGGAATAGTAGCCGGCTAACATGTTAGCACCTGCGCTGCACAGGAACCATACACCCATTAATAGCGATACGAATTGCACCGGTGCAAGTTTAGTGACCATCGACAGACCTACGGGCGACAGGCATAATTCGCCCATCGTGAAAAAGAAATAGGCAAAGGCTAAGTAAGCTAATCCTACCTTGATGCCCGGACCCATCTGCATGGCAGCTATTAGTAAGATGACGTATCCGATGCCTATCAACCAGTAGGCTATCATAAACTTGGCAGGAATGGAAGGCTCTTTGCCTTTGGTGGCAAGGCCTGTCCACAGTCGGGATGCCACAGGGGCAAACAGGATGATAAACAGCGGGTTAAAAGACTGACACCATGTAGCGGGCATCTCCCACGTAAACAAACCGAAAAAGGTGATGACTCGGTCGACGTGGTCTTTGGCAAAGACATTTAGGGCAGCGCCTTTTTGCTCAAACAATGTCCAGAAGAAAATGGAGAAGAATGCCATGATAAAGATGACGCCTATCTTTTGCCATTCTACTTTGGTCAAGGGCGCTTTGCTCACCGGCTTTTTCTCTTTTGTTGGGATTTGCTGAATAGGGGTCATGCCAAGCCCTCTTATATATCTATCTTTTCCCCAAAGAAAGATGATCAACCCGATAATCATGCCCACGCCGGCTGACCAAAAGCCCCAGCGCCAGCCAATTTTTTCGCCTAATGTACCTGCTATCAGGTTGGCTATAAACGAACCTAAGTTGATACCCATATAAAAGAGTGTAAAGCCTCCGTCGCGACGTGGGTCATTTTTTTGATACAGCTCGCCGACAATAGAAGCGATGTTAGGCTTAAAAAGTCCGTTGCCCATAATGATAAGACCCAGCGCAGTGTACATAAAGGCGACACTTTGAATGCCCATAACAAACTGTCCGGCTGCTATTAAGAGAGCGCCGGCGAGAATAGCTTTTCTTTTGCCCCACCACCGGTCGGCTATATAACCGCCTAACAGCGGTGAAAGGTATATCAACGAAGTAAACTTGCCGTACAGTTTCATGGCCTCCGGCTGTGTAAAAGCTAACGCGTCAATAAGATATAACACGAAAAGACCACGTAACGAATAATACGAAAACCTTTCCCACATCTCCGTCGCACATAACAGGTACAAGCCAGCAGGTTGTTTTTCTTTCATAGAGTTCATTGGAAGATTGAAATTAGAAGATTGAAGAATATTTTTTTAAAATTATTCACTATTCACTATTTCAAGTATTTTTCGAGCCATTGGTCTTGCTCCCAGAGGACGTGCAGGACGGATTCTTTTGCGGCATAGCCGTGGCTTTCTTTTGGCAGGATGACTAACCGGGCGGGTGCTCCAAATCCCTTGAGGGCGTTGAAATACCGCTCGCTTTGCATGGTAAATGTACCCGTGTTATTGTCGTCGGCGCCATGGATAAGCAGTAACGGATGTTTCATTTTATCGGCATACATAAAGGGTGACATGGCGTTATAGACTTCGGGCGCTTCCCAATAATTACGCTCCTCCCGTTGGAAGCCGAAAGGGGTTAGCGAGCGGTTATATGCACCGCTTCGCGCGATGCCGGCAGCGAATAAATCGCAATGTGTCAGCAGGTTGGCCGTCATAAACGCGCCATAAGAATGGCCACCGACAGCCACTCTTTTGCGGTCGATATACCCCATGGCATCTAGGACGTCAATAGCTGCTTTGGCATTGGCTACTAATTGCTCCACAAAGGTGTCGTTAGGCTCCTTGTCGCCCTCGCCAACAATAGGGAAAGCAGCGTTGTCGAGAATAGCGTAACCGCGTGTCACCCAGTAAATCGGCGAACCATACGACGGATAAATAAATTCATTCGGATTGGTCGTATTTTGCCCGGCGCTGCTTCTATCGATAAACTCCGTCGGATAAGCCCACATCACTAACGGTAGCTTTTCTTTTCGCTGCCTGTCGTAACCCGCAGGGAGATAGAGCGTACCGGACAGTTCTACCCCGTCGTTGCGCTTGTATTTGATGACCTCCTTATACACGTTGGAAAGGCTTTTGAAGGGGTTCTCGAAGTGGGTTATGGCAACCGGAGCAGTCCGTTTGCGTGTGTTCAAGATATAATAATTAGGGAACTCGGATGGAGCTTGGAGTTGAACAAGACAGTCGCCGCTTCGTGTGTCCATGATGGAAATGATATCTAATTTCTTATCCGTATAGGTAGAAGTATAGATGCGTTTGGTCTGTTTTGTTTTCAGGTCGAACTCGTCGATAAACGGGAACTGTCCTTTTTCCGAATAGCCGGGTCCCACAAGCCATGCTTTATTGTTCTCTATGTGTAACACATTACGACCAAACGCGTTCCGTTTCGTATGAAAGGAGCCGGGGTTGCCATACATATCTTGCGAGTTGCGGTCAAAAATAATTTCCGGTTTCTGGGTAGGGGTGGACGGGTTGAAGAGATATGTCTTCTGATTACGCGTATTCCACCAGTTGTCCGTTAAGACAGCTACCGATTCATTGCCCCAAGTGATACCCGAAAAGCGGTTTATCGTTTTGACAAGGCTTTTGGGCTGTCCGGTAAAAGGCGCATCCAATTGAAAGACCTCGTCGCGGTGTTCGACAGCTTTTTCGGGGTCGCCTTCGTCGAGCGCTTCCACCCAATAGAGGGTAGCAGGACAGTCGGCACGCCAAGCGATAGAGCGTTTACCGGTATAGGTAGCCATTGTACCTTTTGGAAGGACTTCGCGCAACGGCCTTTCATCGAACTTGCTTATCAGCTTCCCTTCGAGGTCGTAGATATTTGTGATGGTTGGAAAACGGGACAGCGGCACGATATAAGAGTACGGTCGACGGATGGTAGTCATTAAAACAAAGTTACCGTCCGGCGAAAACGATTCGCCCGTATACAAGTCTTTAGCTTTCCATAACGTCATTTTTCCTTCCAGGTCTACTTTGTAAATCTCGGAAGCGATTAATGTCTCGAAATTGGCTTCGTCGGCAGGATTTTTTAAGAGGTCTTGGTAAGTAGGGTTTTGCGCTTTCGCTCCCGCTTCGCTGATAGAGACTGTAGGCCCTGTGGCAACCATTTTTTCGGTATCGATAAGGGCTGGTTTATTCTTTGGTAAGACACGGATAAGGAATGATTTGCTGTCTCTGAACCAAGCGTAGGGGTTGCCTAAGTTTGCATTGAGAACCGGCTCAGTCAGGCGAATAGCTTTTCGGACGGATAAATCTACGTACCACAGTTCAACCCCGGTTGCGGTCGTGTTCGTAAAAGCGATTTTTGTTTCGTCCGGCGACCAGGTCAAATAAGTGAATTTTGGATTAGCGGGAAGCCCGGCTATAGGCATCGCCTCTTTCTCTTTGAAGGTCTTATACTTCAGGTTATTTGTATATGTAACCGTACTGGAAATATTGGTGACAGGATTGATGCGGAGGCCTGCTAACCGCAATTCACTTTCATAAAACTCCTCAAGCGCCCGGTAAGTATTCCGGTACTGGAATACCATAGATGTGTACTTGCTATCCATCGACAGCGACGGAGACCGCACAAAATCAGCCAGTTCCAATATCTCTTTGGGCGGCTTTTGGTAAACGAGCTCTTCCTGAGCCATAGCTCCCAGAAACAAACCCGCTAAAACGGTAATAAACAGGATTTTTTTCATGTTAAACGAATTAAATATTTGTAACTTCTGAAGTTTTCAGTTCTCATTTTTTTCTTGTATAACGGCGCAAAGATAACGATTTTTCTTCTTTTTGTTGTTTGTATGAAAATATACATCCCCCTGCCCCCTTCAAAGGGGGAAAGGGGGAATAGTGTCTCTGTGCGGAGAATTATTTGGCTGAGACGGTTAAAAGTTGTACTTTTGTCGCTTGAAAATGATTGATTTGAACGTGCAACTTATAAAAAACAGAATATATGTCACAGTTATTTCCGGATGATCTGCCTTTTAAAGTGGCGGATATTCAATTAGCGAACTTCGGTCGCAAAGAGATAGAGATAGCCGAACATGAGATGCCTGGTCTTATGTCGCTACGAAAGAAGTATGCAGGCGAAAAGCCTCTATCAGGGGCGCGTATCACTGGCTCGCTACACATGACAATACAGACAGCGGTGTTAATAGAGACGTTAGTGAGCTTGGGAGCGGATGTGCGATGGGCCAGTTGTAATATTTTTTCCACCCAGGACCATGCCGCCGCAGCCATCGCCGCAGAAGGGATTCCCGTTTTTGCGTGGAAAGGCGAAACACTTGAAGAGTATTGGTGGTGTACAGAGCAGGCGTTACACTTCCCTGAAGGGAAAGCTCCTCACCTGATTGTCGATGATGGCGGCGATGCCTCTTTGCTCTTCCACTTAGGGTACAAAGTCGAGAATGACCCTAAGACCATTGAACGGAAAGGAAAAAACCACGAGGAACAGGTTATATTGGATACGCTGACAAGAATTTTGAAGGAAGACCCGTCGCGGTGGCATCGGATGCTGGCCGAGATGAAAGGTATATCGGAAGAAACAACGACAGGTGTCCACCGTTTATATCAAATGATGGAGCGGGGCGAACTGCTCGTTCCGGCTATCAATGTAAACGATTCGGTGACAAAGTCGAAGTTCGACAACCTGTACGGATGTCGCGAATCGTTAGCCGACGGTATCAAACGGGCTACCGATGTGATGATTGCGGGCAAAGTGGTAGTGATCGCCGGCTATGGCGATGTGGGTAAAGGTTGCGCGCATTCGATGCGGTCGTATGGCGCACGGGTGATTGTCACGGAAATAGACCCTATCTGCGCCTTACAGGCGGCTATGGAAGGGTTTGAAGTGACGACGATGGAAGAGGCCGTCGACGAAGGGAATATTTTTGTGACGACGACCGGCAACCGAGATATTATCACCATAACGCATATAGAAGCGATGAAAGACCAGGCTATTGTATGTAACATCGGTCACTTCGACAATGAGATACAGGTAGACAGGCTCATCAACTATCCGGGTATTCGGCATACGAACATAAAACCGCAGGTCGACAAGTACACCTTCCCGGACGGACGTTCCATCTTTCTGTTAGCCGAAGGGCGGTTAGTGAACTTAGGCTGTGCAACGGGACATCCGTCGTTTGTGATGAGTAACTCGTTCACCAATCAGATATTAGCGCAAATAGACCTCTGGCAAAAGGAGTATGCGATAGGCGTATACCGGTTGCCAAAATATTTAGACGAGGAAGTAGCCCGACTGCACTTGGATAGAATAGGCGTCAAGCTGACCCGCCTGACATTGGAGCAGGCCGATTATATTGGCGTCCCCGTAGAAGGCCCTTACAAAGCAGACCATTATCGTTATTAATTATGAGCAAGGAATATACAACTGAATTACTGATAGACTTCGGCGCTGACGGACAAAAGCTGCTACCTGTTGTGACGCAAGACAACGCAACCAAAGAAGTCCTTATTTTATCGTTTGTCAATAAAGAGGCATTCGATGAGACACGCCGAAGCGGTCTTGCCACCTATTGGAGCCGTAGTCGTAACGAGCTATGGAAGAAGGGTTTAACTTCCGGCGATATGTTGAAGGTAGAAGAAATCCGCATCAACTGCGAGCAAAATTCACTGTTGTACTTAGTTACGCCACAAGGCAAAGGGGCCTGCCACGCTAAGCAAGCGAACGGGATGCCTTACGTTTCGTGCTATTACCGCAAAATAAACGAAGACAATACATTAGAAATAATCCTTTAAGAAGAATGGAAGCAAGGTTGAAAATAGGAATGCCTGCCGGTTCGTTAGCCGACCCGAACCGCGGGGGTAATTTAATCAATTTATTGACAAATAGCGGGTTTGCAGTATCTGGATATGCACAGGGAGGACCCTCAAAATTTACTTCAGTCAATTTTTTATATGGTTGGGACGGACGCCCCCAGGAGTTTGGCTCTCAGTTAGATATCAGCGAGATAGATATAGCTATTGCCGGCGATGACTGGATCCGGGAACGGGTCTTGGAGATGAAGTTAGAGTACGGAAAAGAGGTTCAGTTAGAGCATGTATTGGCGTTGAACCGCGGCGGCGTCAAGTTGGTAGGGATAGTGGATAGCGAGGCGTATGATACGGTAGAAGTTTTTTTACAAGCCCTTTGTTCGCACAAACCATTGATTACCGTCGTATCCGAAATGCCCTATTTAGCATTAGACTGGCTGCGCGCCAAGCTCGAAGCGATAGGCTTGTTAGAAAAATATCAATCCTTTTCGGTGCAGAAATATAAAACGCCGGCGAAAATTGAATCGGGCATCGTAATCTACGAAACATGGGGCAAAACCGAAGCCAAAGTTAAAAACGGCGGCGCAGACATCGGTTTGGAAATAACCCAATCGGGCAGCGCCATAAAAAATTATGGATTGAAGATTATTGATACGGTGATGCAGTCGCAGACGAGTATATGGATCAATCCGGAGATAAAAAAAGACGCCGAAAAGTTAGAACTGTTGAACATGTTTTTGTTGAACCTGTATGGTTCGATAAACGCCGAAAACAAAGTGATGATCATGTTTAACGTCCCCAATGAGCGTGTAAGCGCTATCAACGGTTATCTGAGCGAAAAGAAACTGTTTGCCGATGAGCCAACGGTCATCACAGGAAAAAAGTTCACGGTCTATAATGTTCAAATAGATGCGTCAAACCAAGACGAGCCTTTGGCCAAGGTGCGGTACGAATTGGCCAAACGGGGTGCAACGAGCATCAATACGCTGCCGGTGCAGTCGTCAATACCGTATTTTAGCACAGAGATACAGAGATACAGAGAACACAGCGTCTAATTATTAAGCGCCTTGATGACGTCCTGGTTGGCTTTGCGTGCATCGGGTTCAAGTATCTTAACCCTTTTGCGGTCGTAGGTCATGAGGCCGTTCACTTCGCCTTCGACGTCGGTTGTTTGCGTATAGACGCCGGCGGAGAAGCCCCGTTTGATCATCTCCTGCAGTTGTTTGGCATATTTCACATATTCAGCAGTTACTGCCTGTTCGTTTTGAAATTCGATATAGCCCCAGTTGCGCTGGTTCCACCATAGATGGTTTTCCAAAGGCAAGCCGATACCGCCATACTCGCCCAGCACATTGACGCGGTCGCCGACATAAAGAACCATCCTCGGCTGCGGGTAGTTATGTAGTTGGATTATTCCCCCGCGGTTGGGGTGATTCCCGCCACTGGCCGGGTTTATTAAGCGGGAAGGGTCCTGTTTTTTGGTCCACTCGACCACTTTTTCCGTGTCAAACTGTCCCCAGGCTTCATTGAACGGTACCCAAACAACAACCGATGGATTTGACATACACAGGTTCATGATTTCCTTCCATTCGTTATAATAGTTATCGATGGATTCCTGTGTGCGTTGCTTGTCGGTACCCGCGCCGAATTGATTAGCTACCCATTGATTACCCATGTCGCCGCTTGGCATATCTTGCCATACAAGGATTCCTTCCCTGTCGCAATGGTAATACCAGCGCGCCGGTTCGACCTTTACATGCTTGCGAATCATGTTAAAGCCCCATTCTTTTGTTTTTTTGATGTCAAAATGAAGCGCCTCATCCGTTGGGGCGGTATAGAGACCATCCGGCCACCATCCCTGGTCTAACGGGCCAAGGTGGAACAAGTCTTTGTTATTCAGTTGCATCCGCATGATGTCGTTAGCATCGCGACGCACGGAAATTTTTCTGAACCCTGTATACGATTTGACGTCGTCAATGATTTTTCCCGCAGACGAAACCGTTATTTTCATATCGTACAAGTAGGGGTTTGCGGTATCCCACAAGGTAGGGTTATTGACCGACAGGCGGATTTCATGGCATGAGACACCTTTGGCCGAAGCGACTACCTGGCCCTTATCTAACACTTTAACTTCGATGATGTCGGGATTAGCCGCTTTGGAAGTAGAGACGGTGACGCTAAGCGTGCCGTTATCGATGTTAGGAATCGTTTTAATAGCCGTAATGTAATTGGGCGACACCGGCTCTAACCATACGGTCTGCCAAATTCCGGTAACTGCCGTATACCATATACTGTTAGGACGGCTTACCTGTTTACCGCGAGGCTGGAAGCCTCTGTCGGTCGGGTCCCAAACGCGCACCACTAATTTATGCTTGGACTTACCGGCTAAGAACGGGGTTATATCGAAAGAAAAGGGCGTATAGCCGCCTTGGTGTGAACCTATCATCAGGTCGTTGATAAAAACGTCGGCTCGCCAGTCGACGGCGCCAAAGTTGAGTATAACATTTTTACCCTGCCAATTAGACGGAATGGTAAATTCGCGTTTGTACCACAGTTCGTTTTGTGCGCCCACTTCTTTCATTACCCCTGAAAGGGACGATTCGATGGCAAAAGGTACAAGAATCTTGCCGTCGAAATTGGCCGGTTCGGCTGCGCCGCGCGCAGTAATAGCATAGTCCCAAAGACCGTTCAGGTTGGTCCACTGACCGCGCTCAAGCAACGGACGCGGATATTCAGGTAACACATTCTGAGGATTGATTTTCTCAGCCCACTGTGTCTTAATTTTGTCTCCTGCCGGAGCCCACTGTGCAGATACGCTGACAGTCATTACGCATACACAAGTCAATAAGAATAATCGTTTCATGATTTTAAAATATTATATAAGATGAATAGTCAAAAAACAGGCGCTTTGTGGGATAGCGAAGGAGTATTTCCCGTTACTTCGGGCCATCCGTTTTTCCACAAAACCTGGTCTATAAGCAAAACGCGTCCGCGCGGATTATGCGTATCAACAGCATGGTAGAAAATCCAGTCATTGCCTTCGGCATCGGAAACGATTTCCGAATTATGACCTGTCCCCACAAATCTTTCGTTCTTTTTTATTAGGATTTCGTGATGATTATCAAGCATCGGATTCCCGGATTTGTCGGTATAAGGGCCAAAAAGGTTCTTCGACCGTCCCACAACCGTTGTATAGGTGCTGTTGATGCCGGCGCAACATGAGCCTGTTGAGGCAAACAAATAGTAATAATCGTCGTGTTTATGGATATAGACGCCCTCATAAGCTGTTCCCGCTACCTGCCATTTCACCGTTTTATTTTTGACAGCCAGCCCGTCGTCGGTTAGCTCGGTACCGAAGATACCATGAAAACTACCCCAGAACAGATATTTTTTCCCGTTTTCTTCGATATAAAACTGGTCGATAGAGTTCTGAACATCGATTTCCTTGCTTGTAAATAAAGGCCCTTTGTCAGTGAAAGGCCCTTCCGGTTTGTCGGCAACAGCCACGCCTATTCCGCAAGTCCACTCGCCACCCCAGACCGACATGGAGTAATAAAGGACATACCGACCGTTGATAAAATTTATGTCAGGCGCCCATATCGAGCCTCTTTCCACGAAAGAAGGACGCGTCTCACGGGTAAAAGCAGTGCCAATATTTTCCCAATTGACCAAGTCGCGAGAGCGATGGATAGGGGTGTTACGGATGTCTTCGGTAGCATAGAGGTAGAAATAACCGTCTGTTGCCTGAATAATGGTTGGGTCAGGCAGACTGTAGTTCACAACCGGATTCTGATAGGTTTTATCCTGAGAGGAATGTGTATAAGATGAGAAAAATAAAATACTACCCGCATATAAAAAAGCAAGTGAAAAGCATAATAGGATGTTATATCTCTTCTGAATATGTATAATTCCCCCTTTGAAGGGGGCAGGGGGATGTGGGGATGTGGGGATGTTCTTAATAATCATGTCGCTTGGTGTGCTTATTTAATCATCTCATGGACATTTCATAATCGTAATAATGTAGATAGTGCTTTTGAAACAGCATAACGGCTGAAGGATTAAAGCGTGTTAACCAATTCTCTTTGTCTCGTAAAATATTCGATACGGCTTCTTTCATCAACTTCCGAAATCTGGGTAGATGAACGTTTCTTTAAGTGCATCCAAGTCCTGAAGTCGGCAGTCATTGCTTTATTGAAGGAATGAATTTCAAACTTCTCAAACACAAAAACAAAGCAAATGCTGGCTTCGGGCGTATAGGTAAAGTTATAATTTGTATCTACATGAAGATTCGAAATATAAAGGTTTACCTTATTATGTGTTTCGGGGTAAAAACCTTTGGTTGCTACTTCCTGCAAATAATTTAAAAGGTCATTTAAATCCTGCTTGATGAGAGCTTTTTCTGCATTGGTAATCATCCGGATGGAGGCAAAATACTGAATGTCGGAAACTAAGTTATCAAAAAGTCTTCTATCCCAAATAAAGTAAGATGTCGGCATCAACTTGATTGCTTGTTGATATTCTTTCGTCAAATTGGTAATTTCCTCTGAAAGGACTATTTGAGAAAAAGGAATAACCTCATCATTATTACCATATTGGTATGACCATTTGAACAGATAGAATTTATTCAAGTTCAAATAGCCTGCCAGAAACTGTCGGGGCAGTTTATTACCGACATCAATAATCTCTGAAGTAGGAAAGTCTTTTGAATAATGAAGACCTTTAATAACTTTTCGGATAATGTTCGATTCCATCTCCGAAGGATTAAGAAAGTTCATCCTTTGCATTTGAAAGGCTACCAAACCGGGGTTTACCGTCATAACGTCGTCTAAAGAAATGTTCCAGGCGGAAGCAATTGTTGCTATTTCGTGCGCAGAAAAAATAACGTCTTGACGTAATCTGCGGTACACGGCTTCACGCTCAATAAATAACAAATTCATCAGTCCCTCAACTAACTCATGTTTCTTAGTGAACTTAGTTTCAAGAAGTTTAAGAAAATCATCATACCAATTTTTTTCTTCTTTTGCCATAATTTATTTTTTTTATTAAGAAATTTACTGCAAAGATATGGAATACTTCTGAAATAAAAAAGTATTGACGAGAAAATAGGGAAAAATTAGTCTTTAGATTTTGAACGTGAATTTCTTTTGGCCAATATAGCTGCAGATGACAGTGATGACTGTTACTAACATTTTCGATGGGGTGGGGTAGAAATGAAAGCCGTCGACAAACAGTTTCAGGCCGACATAATTGATGAGTAGATTGGCCGCTACCACTATCAGATAACGGGCTAACTGAACACGTCCACGCAAATCGGATGCTGTAAAGGTAACATATTTCTGCAGTAGAAATCCGGATAGCGTCGAGACAGGGAAGGTCAGTACTAAGGTAGCGATATGCGGACTTAGCGCCACGAAGCCCAAGTCGAATAAACGGTATTTGAAAATCAAATTGTACACGAGAAAGTATAATATCCAATCAAAGACGATATTAGATGCACCACAAACAGCGTACCGGTAGACCTGAACGGGCATAAACGGGCGGAAAAGAGGATGAGTAAAATCAATCATCCTTTGAATAGAAAGCCCTGTTTTCGTTAAAAAATTTCGCATAATTCGCGCAAAAGTACAATTTATTTATAAAATAATCGTAACTTTCGCCGCTATAAAGGAAAATTTTTGACTTATGAAATGGCTTTCTCTCTTTATACTGAATGGGTTCGCGCTTTTACACGCGCAGCAATTGCCTTTGTATGATGCCGTTCAAGACAGCATCATAAATCAGTTAGCGCTATTCCCGCAAGAAAAAATTCATCTTCATACCGACCGAACGATGTATGTCCCCGGCGAAAAAATCTGGTTTAAGGCCTATATTGTCGATGCACTTACCCATCAATCACCTACATACAGCCAATATGCTTATATTGAGTTGATTAATGCGGCTGATTCGTTAATACAGCGGGTGATGGTCTGCCAAAGTGATAGCGGCCTGTTTCATGGGCATTTCTTCCTTTCGGAGCGGATAGCGGAAGGCGAATATACGATACGAGCCTATACGCGTTACCTGGAAAATTTAGGCGACGATTTTTTCTTCAAGAAGACGGTTTACATCGGCAATTTGAACGCCAAAGTTGAACAGCGGCGAAGGCAACCTAAGCCAAACTATGATGTCTCCTTCTTCCCAGAAGGCGGAAATTTATGCGAAGGGGTCTTTAATAAGGTTGCGATTAAAGCGCTCAACCAACAGGGCGCTTCGGAGTTTATTTCAGGTGAAATTGTTGATAAGGAGGGGACGCGAATTTGTGAAGTCACAACAGTTTTTGCAGGAATGGGGTCTTTTTTACTCTTTCCCGAAGCAGGGAAGGAGTATTATTTAGTATGTAAAAACAATAGCGGCTTAGAAAAACGATTCAAACTGCCTCCTGCCCAAAAAACTCTTTCGCTATCCGCT
This sequence comes from uncultured Tannerella sp., assembly GCA_964442765.1. Classification (GTDB taxonomy): domain Bacteria; phylum Bacteroidota; class Bacteroidia; order Bacteroidales; family Tannerellaceae; genus Tannerella. The sequence continues at coordinate 12,495 of CAYUAK010000064.1, forward strand.
ACCTATCGCAATCAACGCTATTTATTTCAAATAATTCAAACGCCCGATTTACCCGAAAGGCCACTGTATCTGCTTGTTCATTGTAAGGGCGAGGTCGTATATTTTGACGGTTGGAAACAGGGAAATGAGTTTGTCGCTATTTCTAACAACCGGTTACCTTCGGGTATAATACAAGCATTACTTTTAGATGAGCGGATGAATCCCATCAGTGAACGATTGATTTTTAATAAAAATGAAGCGCAGACGTTATTGGCCTTTTCTACCGATAAGCCTTCTTATCAGAGCCGTGAACGAGTTACTGCTGCATTGAGAGTAACCGACCCGGAGGGAAATCCGCTTGTCGGCCATGTCTCGGTGGCTGTTACCGATGATAAAGATGTGACCATCGACACGTTATATTCGATTTGGGCAAGCCTCTTGCTGTCGTCCGAACTGAAAGGGCATATCGAATCGCCAGGCTACTATCTACAGAATAATCCAGAAGCTGAGTGGGCGCTTGATCTCTTAATGACGACACACGGATGGCGAAGGTATGAGATACCCGATGTTATCAAAGGCAATTATTTGCGCCCTAAAACAGCGTTTGAAATGACAAAAGAAATATCCGGAGCCGTTAAAACCTTATTATTGGGACGGCCGGTGGTGAACGGCGAGGTGATGATTTTGTCGTTCGACATGGGCTTGGCGCAAGCCTTGACCGATTCAACTGGTAAGTTCAGTTTTTTTGTTCATTCGCCCGATAGCTCCAAGTATTTTATTCAGGCAAAAAACCAAAAAGGGAGGCCTGGGGTGGAGTTAGCGCTTAATCCAGAAAAATACCCCAAATTAATACACGCTCCACTTTCTTTATCCTCCGGAAATGAGTCAGATGATCAACAGACAATGTCTATTACCGATTTCTTGAAAAAAGCGGAGCAACGCGCACGATATGATGATGACATGAAATCGATTAACTTGCCGGAAGTGACTGTTAAGGCAAGAGTTGTACCCAAAAAGGATGAGGTGCGGCTGCAATACTGGGCTAACGCGAGTTCAGATAATACCATCTATCGGGAAGAGATTGAGAAAAGAAGCGCTGTCAACGTTACAAGTTTATTGAATTATGTTGGAGGTGTGATGGTTAATTCTAATGGAACAATTTCGATTCGGGGAGGCGGGCTGCCGCTTGTGTTGATTGATGGCATGGAAGTTCAGTGGCCGGATCGTATGACTTCGGTTTTTGATTCGCCATTAGAGATGGTTAGCATTATGGATGTAGAAGCCATTGATATTTTTAAAGGGCCAAGCGCAGCCATTTTTGGAATGCGAGGTAGCAACGGCGCTATCAGTATTACTACAAGACGTGGAGACGTGTCATCCGGTTCAAGAAGTATGAGTGTAAACCGCACCTCAATTATTCCGTTAGGATACCAGCGTCCGGTAGCGTTTTATTCACCCAAGTATGATACCCCGGAAGCCAAAAACCATCCTATACCGGATTACCGCACAACTATCTTTTGGAAGCCCGACGTTGTCTTCATAGAAGACGGGCACGTTTCTTTCGACTTTTATACTTCCGATTTCCCCTCGACCTATTCGGTCGTCATAGAGGGAATGACCTATGACGGAAAAATCATCCGCCAAGTCGAAAAAATAGAAGTCCGCTAATTCCTCCCTCTTTAAAGCGGGCGGGAGCATAACCGTCAGGCTAAGGCTGAATGCCGGCGATAATACTATCTATGATGCCGATTTCACGAACAGCGCCGACTATGGATTGGAAGCCTTGCTTGACATGTCGACAAACCGTTTCGAGGAAATAGAAATCATATCAGCGCCTGCGCCTCCAATAGCATTGAAGAGCTTGGGAAACTTGGTTGTTAACGCCCCGCAAATGTATGGCATGACAGAAACCTTGTCGCCCATCACTGTTTTAGCTCCCAGACCGGATACATTATTATCCCATCCAGGTTATATGGGAACCATCCTGATAACCACCCCGAACCGAGATAGCGGGATAACAGACGCATTCAGGTTTACACCACTCGGTTATCAGGTGAGCCGCAATTTTACGCGACAACCGATCCTGTTTTATGTATTGATGGACAATGTAAAGACCGTAGTGTTAGACTTGTCCTAAACATTAGGACACGATTTGGAAAATTAAGCACACTGTTCACATCCCGGAGGACTTTCGCATGTGAGGACAGTCTACTATCCATTATAGATGTGCGCGCGCGTACATCTATATAATAATTACTTCTAAGGAATGCACTTATATTTCGAGAGAATATTTTCGGTCAATGTGAGCGGTAAAAAAGAAGACGCCCCATTTAAGGTTAGCAAACAACAGGATTTTCCTCAATAAGAACAATCACTTCACGAAGTAACCGCTTCCGCCATAAACAA
>CAYUAK010000065.1:0-34047 GCA_964442765.1 uncultured Tannerella sp.
AAACAACCGGTATCGAAATCATCAAACGTGCCATCGAAGAGCCACTCCGCCAGATCGTTATCAACGCAGGATTGGAAGGCGCCGTCGTAGTACAGAAAGTAAAAGAAGGTAAAGGCGACTACGGCTTCAATGCACAAACCGGCGTCTACGAGAACCTTTGCGAAACCGGCGTCATCGACCCAGCCAAGGTAGCCCGTGTAGCTTTAGAGAACGCAGCATCCATTGCCGGTATGTTCCTGACAACCGAAGCAGTCGTTGCAGAAAAGAAAGAAGAGCATCCGGCCCCGGCCATGGGTCCAGGCATGGGCGGTGGCATGGGAGGTATGATGTAACCCCCACCTCATAATTTTTATAAAGTTGTTCGGCGGGCTGTCCTTTCACTTGAAAGGCGGCCCGTTTTTTTATTCCCCCTTCTCCCCCTTTGAACGTTCCTTGATGTTGAAATTTAAAATTACAAAGCACAACAGTACAAAAAATTTTTGTATCTTTGTGGCTTTACATCGAATCATTTTTTTTTGACAGCATCCAAGAGGCGATGTTTTTTTAACTGTACCTGTTGAGTTAGATTTATTGTCTTTAGAGAGACAACGTCAGGGATGCCGTTGTTACAAAAAACAGCAAGAGGAAAATTTTTCTAAAACCACCTGCTCAGTTCAAAGGGGGAGTTTAAGAGAAAAAAATATAGGGGTTTTGCGTCGCTGGCTGTCATATAGACAGTGAAGTATTTTATGAACTTTTAAAGAACTATTTTATGAGAGTACATGTATTATTATTGGTATGGGTCATTGCTTTTTTAAGCAATAAAGCGGCTGTCCTTGCGCAGGAAAATGAGGACGGGAATTTTTTTACGGTAAACGGTGTTGTGAGGGACAGGAACACAAAACGGTCGATTGAATATGTAAACGTTTCGGCGGTAGGCACTAACGTCGGAACGATAACGAATGAAGATGGAGAATTTTCGCTCAAGATTAACAGTTCGCTGAACGTCAAAGAGATTCAACTGTCGCGGCTTGGTTATTATAATGCAAGGATAACGATTAACAGCGCCGACCGCGATACCAAAACTATTATGATGACGCCCGAATCTATCATTCTTAATGAAGTATTGGTTTTTAGCTGGCGTAATCCGCGCGACTTAGTGAAAGCCGCTATCGACAAGGTAGAAGATAACTATGCGATGAAACCGAACAAACTGACCGGTTTTTACAGAGAAACGGTTCAGAAACGACGTAACTTCATCACTATCTCTGAAGCGGTTATTGAGATATTTAAAGCGCCTTACAACACGTCCATGGATAGAGACCAGGTGAAGGTACTGAAAGGCCGCAAACTAATCAGTCCTAAACAGTCCGACACCTTAGGTGTAAAATTTTTGGGCGGCCCTAATATGCCGGTCTTTTTAGACATTGTAAAAAATCCAGACGTACTGTTAGACAGCGAGATACTCCCCTATTTCGCATTTAAAATGGGCGAGACCACCTCAATTGACGACCGGCTACACTTCGTTGTCCACTTCGAGCCGCAAATGATAGCCGACTTCCCGCTTTATTTCGGTACGCTTTATATTGACAGGGACAACCTATCTTTTACCCGTGCAGAGTTCCGAATGGATATGCGCGACAAAAACAAAGTGACAAATGCTATCCTGAAAAATAAACCTGCCGGATTGCGTTTCACCCCTGATGAGGTGTCCTATATCGTCACCTATAAGCAACAGGACAATAAAACATACCTGAACTATATCCGTAACGAATTGAAATTCAGATGTGACTGGCGCCGGCGTCTGTTCTTCTCTACTAACTATGAAGTAATAGCCGAATCGGTTATCACCGACAGAACCGATGAAAATGTATCGCGTATTCCGACCCGTGAAACATTTTCTATCAGACAATCATTAAGCCAGGAAGTAGCCTATTATCAGGACGAAAACTTCTGGAGTAATTACAATATCATTGAACCTACCGAATCGTTGGAAAGCGCTGTAAACAGGTTGAAAAAGCAGGTTATCAGGGCGCAATAATTACTTTTGCACAGAGACACTGAGTTACACAGAGGTATGTTGAATGATTATATCGAATTTAAGAAGATAAAAGAAGGGGACGTCAAGGCTTTTGAGAAAATCTTTCGCCAATATTACGAGCCCCTCTGTTTGTACGCTTTCAGCATTACAGGCCGGAAAGATATCTCGGAAGAAATCGTACAGGAGGTATTTTACATTATCTGGAAAGATAGAGAAAAAATTCAGATACTTCTTTCGGTAAAAAACTATCTGTTTGGCTCGGTAAGAAATCAGGCTTTTAACTACAAGGAACATGAATCAGTAGAGCAACGGTATCAGGATGACGTCCTTACCGATGACCCCGATACAGAACAATCGCCACTTGAGCTATTAGAATACAAGGAATTAGAAAATTATTTAACAAACATACTCAACAAAATGCCGGAGCGAAGGAAACAGATTTTTCTTTTGCACCGGATGGAAGGGAAAAAACAAAAAGATATTGCCGACATTTACGCTGTTTCTCTCAAAACGGTCGAAGCCGAAATGACAAAAGCCTGCCAAGCGTTACGGCAAGGGATTGAGAAATGGAGGAAGTAAACAATTATGAAACGAAGTTCTTATTACGAAGTGAAAAAATTACGAATCAGGAATTATGAAACGAAGTTCGCGTTCACGAAGTGGAAGCAATTGAGCAACCTACAAATAATTGAGCAACAATGAACAAAAAGGAACAAAATAATTTAGCCGTTGGTAAAGCGTGGGAACTGTTATACCAGCGGCTTGAAAAGGACGGGTTGCTGCCGGTACAGTCTGTTTCTACAGACAGCAAGCGCCCATTAATCCATCTCGCCTTTATTGGAAAGGTAGCCGTTGCAGCCGTCCTTGTGGCCTGCATTTTTGCTGGATGGCATTTTCTGCAAAAGCCTGTTCAATCAGTTACTACCACGCAGGTGTTATATAATGAGGCCCATGCGCCTACGCTGGCAACGGTGTTGGAAGATGGCTCTGTGGTCTTTCTGTCCGGACAGACCTCATTGCTATATCCCAATCATTTTGAGGCAGATAAAAGGGAGGTAACCTTGACGGGAGATGCTTTTTTTGAAATCAAAAAACAACCCGAAAGACCCTTTATCATCCACACGAATGTGGCACAAGTAGAAGTGACCGGGACTTCTTTTAAAATTAAAAGTAATACGAATGCCTCGTTTTTGCTGGCTGTGCGAGAAGGCGAAGTAAGGGTGATACAAAACAACACAAGCCATTCATTATCTGTCAATGCCGGTGAAACCGTTTTCTTCGATGCAGAACGGTTACAATTGAAAAAAAGCGATACCGGATTCGACGATTTTTTTAAAAACATCCATTTCAAAGACGAACCCTTAGACAATGTGGCTACAATCATCAACCTTCACTCGGACACACTCCGAATCTACGTAGACCCGGCTATTAAGAAACAAATAACTTTCACATACGGGATAGACAGTGATATGGCTGATATCGTGAGATTAATCTGTATGGCATTGGATTTGCGGTATTCGTTTTTAGATAATGTGTTTTATATTTTGGAATGATATAATGTTTTGGAAATATAAAAAATCATTAAATAACATCCCCCTGCCCCCATTTCTTCCCTTCGGAAAGAGACACATTAATCGATTTTCATAGGAATGTTCAAAGGGGGAGTTGATAGATATGAATATAATTCGTAACATATTGATTGTTCTTTTATTGGCTGTTAATGCTCAGGCCAGTAATCAGGATATCTTTGCTATAAAAGTACGAATCACTAATAACAAAGGCACTGTCTATGAGTTATTAAAAGACCTTTCAAAGCAGTCGGGGTATATTTTTATTTATGACAGCTATATCATTGATAACGACAAGATTATAAAAGTCGCAAAAGGAACCCACTCGTTGCGTGATGCTATCTATTTGATAACAGGCAACGACAACCTCCAAATGGACTTGGTCGGCAATTATATTGTCTTGCGTATTCCTAAAACACCAATTATTACTGACTTCTCAAACACACAAGACCCGCTCTTTGCCATCCGCGGCGCTTTGGTGGACGAACAAAACGGCGAGCCGATTATATCTGCTTCCATACATATTCTAAACACCTCCCTTGGCGCAGTTACTAATATGGAAGGCCGCTTTCTACTGTTTATTCCGGATTCATTATTGCAATATAAAGCGCGGTTTTCGCATATCGGATATGAGAGCCGTGAGATAGAGCTTTCGCTGCTGAAAGACAGGCATATCGACATTGAGATGAAACAGCAAATAATTCAATTACAAGAAGTTATTGTTAATACTGTCAATCCTGTTCAGTTGTTAAATGATATGCTGAACAACCGCCGTCTTAACTATTCTTCAGAACCGGCTTACCTGACAACCTTTTACCGCGAAGGCATCGATCATAATGACAGGAATATTGACTTGACTGAATCTGTAATCAAAGTGTATAAAACAGGATTTCATAACAAAGCAGACGATGACCAGGCCAAATTAATCAAAAAACGTCGCATCGTGAGCCGGCTTCAAACCGATATGATTTTTCCAAAAATACTTTCGGGCGTCCAATCATGCCTGATACTCGACGTCATGAAAGAACTGCCCGATTTCATTACCCCCAACAGTGATTCGCCTTACCAGTATTCTTTTCAGGGGAAAAGTACGATTGACGACCGACCGGTTTTTATTATTTACTTCCAACAAAAAGAGTTCTTTCAAGAACCGTTGTACCGCGGGGAGCTTTTTATAGAAGCCGATAACAAAGCCTTAGTTGAGGTTCGCTTTGAAGTGAACCCCCAATTAGCCAATAAAGCCACCAACTCCTTTATTGATAAGAAGCCATTCAGACTAACAATGAGCCTTCAACAAGCCAAATACAAGGTATCCTACAAACCGTCCTCCAATGGATTATATTATACGAATCATATAAGGGGCGATGTGAACTTTAAAATACGCCGCAGGAATCGTCTTTTCACCTCTACGCTGCATTTCTGGTTCGAAATGGCAACCTGCGACATCGAAACAAAAAACGTGAGACCCATCCCTTCAGGTGAACGGATATCGACAACACGCATTTTTTCAGAGACAAAATCTACTTTTGACAAAAACTTCTGGCAAAACTTCAACATCATCCTGCCCGAAGAGAACTTGAAAAACGCTATCTTACATAATTTACATGAGGTGCTAATTCCTAACCATGATTTACAGGAATAGAGGATTTCTCAATTCTCAATTGCTTCCACTTCGTGAACTTTTCTCAAAAAAAAATTATTCAATGTTGTCTTTTTACGAAGTAAAAAAAAGCGAACTTCGTTTCTCAATTCTCAATAAATATTTGTATCTTTGTGGCTTTAAACCGAATCATTTTTTTACTTATGAAGACGAGATTTGTTTGCTTAATGGTTGTGTTGTTAAATGCACACTTTGTTTTTTCTCAGACTGCCCAGCCGGTTCAGATACCGGAGGTAGGTGGTAAGACGCTGTTAAACAGCGGTTGGTATGCGCGGCGGGCTAATGAGATTCGCATTGATGGCAATCAACTGACGATGCGCCCGTTCCTGTCGGACGGGTGGTTTAAGGCGACTGTGCCGGGTACAGTGCTGACGACTTTGCTTAATAATAACATTTTTCCTGCGCCGGAAGTGAGTTTGAATAATAACCTGATACCGGATATTTTTTTGGTGGGGAAGGAGTATTATACCTTCTGGTTTGCACGACCGTTCCTTGTGAAAGGGTTGGACAAAGATAAGCAGGTATGGCTTAATTTCAGGGGTATCAATTATAAGGCCGATGTCTTTCTGAACGGGAAACGTATCAATAACTCCACACACGAGGGGATGTTTCTGCGGCAGAGCTATTGTATCACACCTTATCTGAAAGAAAACGAAGCCAACCTGCTGGCTGTTCTCGTCTCTCCACCGGATTACCCCGGCAATGCTAACGGCGGACAGGGTGGCGACGGGCAGATTGCACGAAGTGTAACGATGCAGTTTACACCCGGTTGGGATTGGATACAGCCTGTTCGCGACCGTAATACGGGTATCTGGGACGAGGTGTCTGTCACCGTTACCGGCCCTGTCAGGGTACAGCATCCCTACATAGTGACAAAAGTACCGGGCGTTCGTCAGCCGGAAGGACAACAGCCGGACGCTTTTTTGCGGACATCGGTCGAGGTTGAAAACACGACTTCTGCTATACAAACAGGAACGGTCGTTTGCGAGACAGGCATGGGCGTTTTGAAGCAAGCCGTTACGCTGGCCCCTTACGAAAAACGTATCGTTTCATTTAAAGAGCAGACGGTAAAGAACCCGCGATTGTGGTGGCCGAATGGCATCGGACAGCAACCGCTTTATGACATACGTTTCTTTTTTGAAGCAGGCGGCAAGGTCAGCGACCAGCTCGCCTTGCGTTTTGGCATCCGTGAGATAAAATCCGAAAAATGTCCCGATACAGGGGGGCGCAAGTTTTATGTGAACGGGCAACCGATATGGATCACAGGTGGCAATTATATTGCCTCCGACTGGCTGTTACGCCTCACGCCGGAGCGTTACCGCGCCGAGGTGCGTTTTCATGCCGAGATGAATATCCGAATGATTCGTATCTGGGGCGGCGCTTTGCTGGAACGTCCTGAATTTTATGAGGCTTGCGATGCGTTTGGTATCTTAGTGTTCCAAGACCTTTGGGGTAGTGGCGATTGCAATGGCGCATGGGACGACCAGACAAAAGCCGATTCGCGCGAGCGGCGATGGGAATATCCCGATAACCATGCACTGTTCCTCGCTTCGGTCGAAGACCAGGTAAAGATGATACGCAACCACCCCAGCCTTTGTCTGTGGTGCGGCGGCAACGAATGGCCCTTAGCTAAAGATATTGACTATCAACTAAAAAATGAACTGTTCCCGCGCTTAGACCCGGAACGGTTGTTTGCAAGTTTTTCTACAGATACCGTCTTTACACGCAATACTATCGGCGGTGTAGGGGATGGCCCGTATGGTATACAGGAGCCGGAATGGTTCTTTACCTTCCGCTCGACGCCTTTCAACCCAGAAGCCGGCTCAATAGGCTCTCCCGAAATAGAGAGTTTTAGAGAGATGATGACTGAAAGGGAACTGGCAGGCTTCCCACGCGGACGACAGGCAGGACGGGCAACCAACAACGCATGGCAGTATCACAAAGATTTGGGCTATGGCACACATCTTGAACGGTATGGCGATGTCAATACATTAGAAGACTACTGCAAGTATGTGCAGGTAGTGAACTATGACCAGTACCGGACGTTTATGGAAGGATGGGCTTCGCGTATGTGGGAATGGTACACCGGTATCCTTATTTGGAAGACGCAAAACCCGTGGACAGCATTACGCGGACAGATGTACGACTGGTATTTAGATGTGAACGCGACGCTGTACGGCACACGCAAAGGGTGCGAGCCGTTGCATCCGCAGTTTAATATCGTCACAAAAAAAGTGGAGTTAGTCAATACGGCTCTAAGCAAGCATAATGTGTCAGTGAAAGCGCAGATATATCAGCTTTCAGGCAAGGTAGTCTGGGAAAAAGAAACGAACCTGTCTATCAATCCGAATAAGGTGGAGCGACTGTTCGACGTACCGACGCCCGAAGGGGTCGATGGCGCCTATTTCTTGAAGCTGACGCTCACCGAAGCAGGAAAAGAAGTGACCCGTAATATCTACTGGCTCACAACCCGCGAAAGGGACTACCGGACATTGAACGACCTGCCCAAGACAAAACCGGAGACGCGAATAGCCCTTGCAAAGCAAAACAATACTTACAAAGGGACGGTAACGATGACCGCGAAAGACAATATTTCGTTTTTCAACCGTATCAAGGTCTTCGACAAGAGTACCGGCAAACGTATCCTCCCCGTTCACTATTCGGACAACTACTTCACGCTGATGCCCGGCGACAGCCAAACCGTCATGTTAGAGTTCGTGTCCACGCTGCCCGAAAGCCAAATTGATATCCGCATCGAAAGCTGGACAAATTAGGGGTCATTCCCCCTATTCCCCTATTCCCCCTTTGAACGTTCCTTGATGTTAAAATTAAAAATAATGTGTCTCTTTACGAAGTGAAGAAACGTTCCTTGATGTTAAAATTAAAAATAATGTGTCTCTTTACGAAGTGAAGAAACGTTCCTTGATGATAAAAAATTATCTGTCTCTTTACGAAGTGAAGAAAAATGGGGGCAGGGGGATGTAAACCTCTGTATCTCTTTATCTCTGTGCTGATTACTTAAATCAAATAACTCAAAATAATGAACAAAAAATTAAAAATCAGCTTTCTAAGCTGTCTGTTATTGATGGGTTTGACAATGCAAGCCCAGACGCCTGCTCCGGTCGACCCGGCATGGCGTACCGGAACGTTGCCTAACGGTATGAGGTATTATCTTCGTCACAACCCCAAACCTGAAGGGAAAGCATGCTTCTGGATAGCGCACGACATCGGCGCTTTATACGAGACCCACAACCAAAATGGGTTAGCGCACTTCTTAGAACACATGGCGTTCAACGGGTTGAAGCATTTTCCGGGCAAGGACATGTTGGAATATATGCAGTCCATCGGCTGCTCTTTTGGCGGTAACATCAATGCTTCCACCAACCAGATGTTAACGCAGTATCTATTGACAGACGTTCCTATTCACCGAGAAGGAATCATCGACACCTGTCTGTTGATTTTGCATGACTGGAGCGGTCATATCCTTTGCGAACCCGAAGAACTCGAAGCCGAGCGTGGTGTTATACGCGAAGAATGGCGAACTGGCCAAAGCGGGGCGCGTCGCAGCTTTCAGGAGCGCTCAAAGACCTTCTATGCAGGAACGCCATATACCACACGTACAGTAATAGGCGATACGTCTATTATCAACAACTTCACACAAAAAGACATCCTCGATTTCTACAACGACTGGTATCGTCCCAACCTGCAGGCGGTTGTTATTGTCGGCGACTTCGACGTCAATATGATGGAAAACAAGGTGAAAACCCTGTTCAGTAAGCTAACCAATCCCGAGAACATGAAAACCAAGGTCGAGTTTAACGTGCCGGATAACATTGAACCTATTATCAATGTATACAAAGACCCCGAACTGACCTCCAACAGCTTGTCTTTGTTAATCAAGTTTCCCCGTAAGTTTGATAAATCAAACCGTAATACGGAGGAATATATACGTAACGGATTGGTTAATTCTTACATCTCCGCTATGTTTAGCGCCCGATTATTGGAAGCTCAACAACAACCTGATGCCAAATTTCTGAGCGCCGGCGCCGGGTTCTCTAATTTTGCCGGCAACAGGGATGCGTTTGCCATCTCTGTAAACGCTAAAAACAACGAATTGGAAGCCGGTTTTGCGGAGGTCTTAGGACTTGTCGAGCAAGCGCGACGCTATGGCTTCACTGCAGGCGAGTTAGAACGCGCTAAGGCCAATCTGTTACGCTCGTATGAAAGTACCTTTGCCTCGCGTAACGACCGCAATTCAAGGGAATACAACAGTACGGCATACAGTAATTTTCAGAATAATACGCCCATGATGAGTGAAGAACAGTCCTTGAACTTAGCTAAGAAATTCAATCCTACTATTCAGGTAGGCGAGTTGAACGAGCTATTAAAGAAAGTGATTGTATTTGGCCCTAATACGCTTATTTTTGCATCAGGTCCCGATAAGCCTGAAGTGACCCTGCCTACCGACGAGCTCCTGAGTATCATTATGTACGGCGTTAGTAAAAAGGAAGTGTTACCCTACGAGGATACGCCGACGGATAAGCCGCTTATTGCCAAGGCCATCAAAGCAGGCAGAGTAAGTAAGGAAACAAAGAACACAGCCTTAGACGCTGTGGAATGGACCATGAGCAATGGCGCTAAAGTGATTATCAAACAGACGCCATTCCGGCAGGACGACATCATCTTTACCAGTTTCAGCAACGGCGGTATGTCGGTCTTGTCACAAGCCGATTGGGAGGCTACACGTAACCTAATGAGTGTAGTAAACAGTTCCGGCGTGGGAGATTTTAGCAATACGGTACTTAGAAAGATGCTGACCGGCAAAAGAGCAAGCGTTTCTCCAAACCTTGGCGAATTTACACAAGGGGTCAGCGGCTCCTGTTCGCCTAAGGATCTTGAGACGATGCTGCAACTGACCTACCTCTACATTACACAACCCCGCTTCGACCAAAACGACTTCGACATCACCATGGGACGTATCCGCAACAGCTTGAAAAACCAGGAAGCTGACCCTATGAACGCGCTGCGGGATACGGTGAGCAGCTATATGAACAACTTCCACCCCAGGTCTAAGAGCCTGAAAGAAGCCGATTTGGACAAGATAAGCTTTGCGAAGATGCAGGAAGTGTACAAACAGCGTTTTGGCAACCCCGCCGCTTTTACGTTTATTTTCCTCGGAAATATCGATTTGAAGACAGCTAAGCCACTGATAGAGAGATATATCGGAGGACTCGTCGGAAATAAAAAAGAAGCATGGAAGGATCTTGAACGGTATCCGGTACCAGGGGAGGTGAAACGTCATTTCAACCGGCAGATGAAGGTCGAAAAAGCCAGCGTTTACGTCATCTTTAACGGCGAAATAGCCAATACGAATGAAAACTCTATGGCGATGAACTATCTGTCGCGTATCCTTCGGTTGCGGTATGTAGATGAGATTCGCGAAAAACGCGGAGGCACGTATGGCGCTTCGGTGAGCGGCAGTATCTCTACCTTCCCGAAAGAGCGATTCACACTGCAAGTGATGTTCGATACCGACCCAAAGATGAAGGACGAACTGATAGGGGTGGTTTACGATGAGATAAAGAAAATTGCCGACAACGGGCCGCTGCCGGAAGACTTCCAAAAGTCGGAAGAGAACATGAAGTCGCAGTACGACCAGAACCTGAAAGAAAACGGGTATTGGAATAATGTCCTGTATAGCTACTATTACTACGGAAAAGATACGCACACGCCCTGGTTGGATACCTATTCAAAAGTCAATGCCAAAGCTGTGCAGGAACTGGCCAAAGAGGTGCTGAGGCAAAAAAATGTGGTTGAGATAGTGATGATTCCCGAAGAATAGTTTATTCAGCACAGAAGATGTTTTTTCCACAATGAAGAATTTTTTATTTATCCTGTTTGTTATAGGGTGTGCGGCTGGGGCATGGTCGCAGAACGCCTATTTTGTCGACGGCTATCATGGCGGTGTCTTCGGGCATTATCCTACATGGGTTACGCGGTTTATGATGGATAAGCTGACACAGCACCCCGAATGGCGTATCATGCTTGAGATTGAGCCGGAGACGTGGGACAGCGTCCGCATCAACGACCCGCAAACGTATGAAGCGTTTCAGCGATATATTAGCGACCCGCGGATAGAATTTACGAATCCTTCTTTTGCACAGCCTTTTCTATACAATGTTTCCGGTGAGAGTATCATCCGGCAATTTGAATATGGCATCCGGAAGATACGCGAGCATTTTCCGGGGGTTGCCTTCACGACCTACTCGGCGGAAGAGCCATGTTTTACAAGTTGTCTGCCGCAGATACTCAAGTCGTTAGGGTTCAAGTTTGCCGTCCTCAAAAATCCCGATACCTGCTGGGGCGGCTATACAAGCGCTTACGGGGGCGAGACGGTCGTTTGGAAAGGCCCGGACGGTACGACTATCACGACCGTACCGCGCTATGCCAGCGAGGCTTTTGAGAAAAACTCCACCTGGCAAACCAAGGCATGGAACAACTCTAAGGAGTTCCTGCAGGCCTGCTGGGATTATGGTATCATCAACCCTGTCGGGATGTGCTACCAGGATGCCGGATGGAAGAATGGCCCCTGGTTAGGACATGGCGATAGCATCAAAAACAAGTCAGTGTATGTTACCTGGAAAGAATATTTTGAAACTATCACAAACCCTTCAACAACAGATATATGGCGTTTTTCGCAGGAAGATATGCTAGTCAGTTTGATGTGGGGCAGTCAGGTGTTGCAGCGTATTGCACAGCAAGTTAGACAGGCCGAAAACAAACTAATCATAGCCGAAAAAATCCATTCGATGGCATTAATAAGCAACCGGTTGGCGTTTCCGCAGACGATGTTTGACAGCGCATGGCGGGCGTTGATGCTGGCACAGCACCACGATTCATGGATTGTACCCTACAACCGGCTAAGCGGACGGAAAACCTGGGCTGACGCTATCAGGGAATGGACAAGCTATTCGGACAGCCTGTCGGGGGTTATCATTGTCGAATCTGCACATAATCTGAATAATACCAATGTGTCAAACAAAAATTCTTTGGGATATGTTCAGGTATTCAACGCCACAGGGAACGCTCGTTATGGCAATGTAACGATAGAACTGCCCGATGATTTGAACAATGAGCAAGTGAGCCTGTACGACGATAAAAACCGGTTAGCGTTATCGTTTAGAGATGGTAAACAACTCACTTTTAAGGCTGCCGCCCCTTCTTTTGGCTATTCTGTTTACCGTATCGAAGAGGCCATCCGACAACTGCCCGCCTCCAAAGGGATTACGATAACCAACACAGGCGACTGTGTGATGGAAAATGAAACTTACCGAATCGTTTTTGATGCAGATAGAGGCGGAAGCATCAAAAGCCTGGTTGACAAGAAAGCCGACAAACGAGAACTAATCAATCCGAATGACAATTTCGCGTTTGGTGAGATTAGAGGGTTTTTTTACGAGGACGAGAAATTTTATTCCTCTGTCGAGCAGCCGGCACGTATTTCTATCATACATGATAACGCCGTTGAAAAAAAGATACAAATCGAAGGGTTTATCGACAAACACCCATTCACACAGACGGTTACGCTTTCCGACAGCCAGCCGACGATTGATTTTGCATTGAAAATTCATTGGGTGGGAAATCCCGGAATAGGCGAATACCGGCAGGGTGATAACTGGCGCGATAATCGTCGGGCTTTTTATGATGACCGTTACAAGCTGAGTATCCTCTTTCCTGCCAACCTTTCATCGCCCGCCCTGTTCAAAAATGCGCCCTTTGACGTATGTGAAAGCCGGATAGATAACACCTTTTTCAATACGTGGGACAGCATCAAGCATAACATCATCCTGCATTGGGTCGATTTATTTGACAGGAAGAACAACTACGGGATGGCTTTGCTCTCCGACCATACTACTTCGTACTCTTTCGGCGAGGGTTATCCGTTAGGCTTAACGGCACAATATGCAGGGAGAGGGCTATGGGGGATGAACTATGCTATCACGCAGGAATTAGAGATGCGGTACGCCCTTATCCCGCATAGCGGACAATGGAACGAGGCTTCTATTGCCGATGCCGGCAGTTATTGGAACGAGCCTTTGACCGGTGTTTTCTCCAAAGAAGGCAAGCCCGAACAGAAGTCGTTTTTCACCATCAACCAACGAGGGTATGAGATAACATCCGTCCGAGCAGAGGGCGACGAAGTCGTTTTGCGTCTGTATAATTCCGAAGAAAATAAAAACCCGTTGAAAGTAAAAATACATTTTCCGGCGAAAAGAATGGAAGAAATCCTACTGAACGGCGACGTCGTCTCAGCCATCCCCCTTATCCATATAGCAGGGCAAAGCGAAGCCACTCTGCGGATACCCCCGTATGGCATCCGCACCTACAGGCTTTATTTAAATTGAAGGTTGATATAACAACGGCAGAGATGCCGTTGATACTATATTATAAAAGTTTGTTTTCTAAGGCTTTTTTGGTCAGTTCGGCGGTGTTATGGGCGTCTAATTTAAGGTGTAGGTTTTTGCGGTAGCTTCGTATAGTTTCGAAGCCAAGGCACATCTTATCGGCTATTTCGTTGCTGGTATAGCCTTCTACTATCAAGCGCAATAACTCGCGCTCGCGGCGGGTCAGTTCGATTTTATTTTTTTCGCCTTTTTTCAACAGTAAATCCACCTCTTCGCTCAGGAACTGTTTGCCTGAAGCAACCGTTACGATACCTTCAATGATTTCTTCCGGCATGGCGTTTTTCAGTATATACCCCGAAGCGCCATTGTTAAGGACATTAGAAATAATCACATACTCAGCATAGCTGGTAAGCATCAGAATGTTTACCTCAGGGAAAAAATGTTTTATTTTCGGGCATAGGTCCATTCCGCTACCATCCGGAAGCCCTACGTCAAGCAGCAGGACATCCGGCACATGGGCGTTCAGCATCTTCCAGCAGCCGGCCACATTGTACGATTTACCAATAAGCTGTGCTACGCCCGATTCGGTAATAATTTTTTCTAATCCGTCTATCACGATTTGGTGGTCATCGACGACCGAGACGCGGATTGGCTGATCCGTATAGGTCTTACCCGCGAGTTGCTGGTGGGCATTCGATTGGATAATACTATTCCTTTCCATAATGACACATTATTTTTTAAGGGCAAAGGTAATCTTTTTTTCATTCACCTAATACCTCCATTTGCGGTTTTTTTTATTTTTTATTTAATAAAATCAGTTCGACATTGATTTCCGTACCTTTGCCGGGACATGAGTCTATGTCAAAGAGGCCATTGTAGGAGGCTATGCGGGTGCGTATGTTTTGTAATCCCATGCCATTGGTGACGGTTGTGGGGTCGAAGCCGCGTCCGTCGTCCTGTATGGTGAAGGAGATGCGGTCGGGTTCCTGGATGAGCTGTACGATGACTTTGTCTGCTCCGGCATGTTTAAGCGCATTGTTCACCAATTCGTGGATGCACCGGTATATCATCACCTCCATCTTAGGGTCTAAGCGCGATTCGTCGCCATAATAGGAAAAGTGTACAGTAGGAAGGTTGTTGCAGAAATCGTTCACCGCCGGTTTCAGTCCGAAGCGTGAGAGCGAATCGGGCATCAGATGGTGCGCTACACGCCGCATCTCGCGGACAGAATCGTCGAGCAAACCTAATGCGTTGTCGAAACGCTCCACATCGGCATATTCCAATTGGACGCCCTGTTTCATCTCAAGCAGTCGCAGTTTGACGCCGGTAAGCAGGCTGCCCAGCCCGTCGTGCAGGTCACGGGCGAGACGGGCGCGCTCGCGCGTCTCGCCGTCAAGCACCGCTTGTGTAGCTACCAATTGTTTCTCCTGTTCCAATTGTGTAACTAACTGCTCGGCAAGGCGTTTTTCCTGTTCAACGGTTCTTTTCTTCTGTACAGTCCAGCGCCAGAGTAATAGAAAGGTCGTCAATGCCAGTAATAAAACAGCTCCGCCGGAAATACTTAACCTTGTCATCCATCGATTTTCATCTTCAAGGGTAGCTATTTTGAGTTCTTTTTTTTCGGTTTCGTAACTAAGCTGCAGGTCGGAAAGGGTGCTTTGTACTTTTTGATTATTTATTGCTACATAGATAGAATCATACAGATTGAAGGTAGCAATTATTTCGTCTGTTTCTTTAAGCTGAGCCAGTACCGCATGATAATCGCTTAGTAAATATCTTCTTCTTTTCAAATCATCAGCCTCTGTCAATCTTAATGCTTTTTGGTAATTCAGTTTGCTATTTTTATAATCGCCTAAAGCAAAATAACAACCTCCTATTTCAATGTAACAATCGGCTTTTTTCTGATTATTATCTAATCCCTCGGATAGAGTAAGCGCCTTTTCAGCCAATTTCAAAGCATGGTTATAGTCTTCTTTGCATTTACGATAAACAAGACTTAATAAACGTAACGCATTGATCTCAGTATAAAGTCGTTTAGATAATTGAGCATATTCATAAGCCTTTTGAGCAGCATTAAACGCTTCTTCCATTTTGTTCTCAGCAATATAAACCACTACAAAATTCGAATAGGTATCTGATATGTCAGCACATATTCCTTCATTTGGATTTTCAAATTTTGTATTATAGATTTCTATTGATTTGTGTAAATATCTCTCTGCCTCCTGAAAATTATCATCATCATGATAACTAATGGCAATATTGCGCAATATAGTAGCAAGATACAAATAAATTTCATTTTTTTCTGCTAACTGTCTTGCTTTTTCTTTGTATTCAATAGAAGTTTTATATTTCCCCTGATCGCCATAAAGTTTTCCAAAAGCATTATAAAGATAGATTTGATCGGGTTCATTTTTTGTCTGTATGGCAAATTGCAGCGCTTCATCAAAATAAATTTTTGCTGAATCATAGACATTTTTTATGGTATACGCCATCCCTAAGTCACAGTTAATTAAACTTACGACCGAATCTTTTTTCTCACTTTTCTCATTTTCGGCTAACTTCAACCCCCATTTTCCATAAAAAATCGATTTATCGGCGTCAGTATAAACCAAGTTATAGCATAGATGTTCACAAATACGTATTCGTTCATACGTCGAATATTGACCTGTTTGCACAAAATACACTAATGAATCCATATCTATTGTAGTCACTTTTTCGGATGAACCCATGTTTTCGTTTGGGTTGGAAGAAGCATCACATCCAACCGCTCCAATCAGCAGTGCGATAGCGGCAACTATTCCATAAATTGTCATTTTTTTTTCCATAATTGTTATCTTTTATTGGTTCTTTACGCTACAAAGGTACACATTTTTTACAATACGGAATGCCCGTTACTGTTTTTTTTTAAATCAGTCGGGAAAAACCCGCATTTGGGGGTATTATATGGCTATTGAGGTGTATTAATTTTGCAGCGTCAAACGAGATAAATTCTTACAAAAAACATCTTATTATGAAACGATTACTACTTTTCCCCTTGTTTATCGCTTGCCTTTCGACCGGTTACGGACAGGTAGGCAGGACAAAACAGACTACGCGTTTAGCCGCAGATAGCGTTGTATTGAACCCTTCAGGCAAAGGCAGTGCACAGCTTATTGACGGCTTGCAGAATGTGCAGACGCGCACTGGTGGTCAGGTATCTAATTCTTTACTGATTAGTGCCAGACAACAGCGGTCGCTCCCTGCAATTCCTAAACAGAGCTTAGGTTCTACTGCCGCCAACAATCCAGCATGGCTAGCCAATGCTCAAACTCCCCCTTTGAAGGGCGTTGGGGGTTTTTCCGGCGAGCCTCAGTCGGTTTTTATCGAACGCCCACGCGAGCAATCACAACTGCGGTCGGCTATCATCCGTAGCCCGCAAGAGACGGCATTTGATTTTTTCAAAGAGACACCCCAACTGAAAATCCCCAATCCCGAACTCCAAATTCGTATCGACACCATCGAAACCGACCCGCTGAACATGACCCATGTCAAAGGGACACAACTGTATCGTAACATCCCCGTTTACGGCATGAACTTCACGTTCCATATTTCGTCCGAGAGCGAGCGTTTTTTGGGCTATATGATTGATACAACGCTCATTCAAGCAAGCGATGCCCGGATAGAAGCCGCCGATGCTGTCAGAATAACCGAAAGCGACCTGAGCCAGACGACTGTCATCCGGACGCCCAGCATGTTTATGAAAAACACCTTGAACTATGAGCGTCCTTCAGTCGAAACCATTTATTATCCGGTGCAACCGAACGTGTATTACCTCTGTTACAAGGTCATTATCCGCCCCAATGCCCGTGATGAATGGTTCTATTATATCAATGCAGTAAGTGGCGAGGTGGTTGACAAATACAATAACACCCACTTTGACGGCGCTGCAACAGGTAGTGGCAGAGATTTGAACGGCGTTACGCGCACGGTAGGCAACTACTTAGAAAACGGCAGGTATTATATGATCAACATTTCCAAACCGATGTTTAATACTAAAACCGGCGATGGCCTCATTGCTATTTTAGACGCAAAGAATGACATCAAATTCCATGATACGAATGCAGGTGATCTGATATATAACACATCAACGACATGGAACAATCCAACTGCCATTTCTGCCATGTATCATTGCACGGTTGTTTATGACTATCTAATAAACACCTTTAAACGCAATTCGTATGACAACAAAGGCACCAATATGCGGGCATTCATCAATGTCTGCGACGAAGAAGTACCCGGCGCCGGTTATGATAATGCGTATTGGAACGGCGCTATCATCGCTATTGGAAACGGTGATATTATATGCAAACCGCTGGCAGGCGGATTGGACGTGATAGCCCACGAATGGGGTCATGCCATGACTTCGACCACAGCCAAATTAGAATACCGGAATCAGTCGGGCGCTATCAATGAAACATTTTCAGATATTTTAGGGGCGATGGTCGACCGTTCCAACTGGCAGATAGGCGAAGCCATCATGAATAACAGAACGTATTTCCCTACCAATGCCATGCGCGACATGTCGAACCCACACAATGGTGGCAGGAGTACCAACGACCCGTGTTGGCAGCCGGCACACGTCTCCGAGATGTATTTAGGAACACAAGATAATGGCGGCGTACATACCAACAGCGGTATCACGAACTATGCTTATTACCAATTTGCCACCGCCACAAGCAAGGAAAAAGCCGAACAGATATTCTACCGCGCGCTGACTACCTACCTGACGCCGACCTCCAAGTTTATCGACCTGCGTAAAGCTGTAATCCAATCAGCGCGGGACTTGAACTACGCCAACGATGTACAAGCTCTGTCGAATGCTTTCGACAAGGTGGGCATCGTCGATGATACGGTAACCCCACCGCCGCCAGCCGACTTGCCAACTAATCCCGGAGGATGGGGTATGTTACTTTGCAATACCGACCCGTCCGACCGCAATAGCCTCTATAAGACCACCAACTATACAACGTTCACACCCATTTCCCAGACCGTCATGTACAGTACGCCCAGTGTAACCGACGATGGCAAGTTTGCTATTTTTGTAGATAACCGTAACAACATCAGGATATTGGATATGACCACAGGGAAGGAATCCATCTTCAATAACGAAGGCGATAACCAAAGTGTCGCTATCTCGCGCGATGGCAAACGCGTTGCCGTTATCAGCACAGCCGAAGACGCCCGTATATGGGTCTATAACATCGCAACAGATAAATGGATGGCTTTCAAACTCTATAACCCAACGACCGGAAGCGGAGGCGCCAAATCAGGCGGCCCCCGCTATGCCGACGCTATTGAGTTCGACCATACCGGCGAAAATATTATCTATGACGCTTATAATAGAGCCGGCTCTGCTCTGGGTGGTAAAACGGTTGAATATTGGGACATCGGACTGATAAACGTATGGAACAACAGCCGTAATACATGGGGTACGGGCGAAGTTGTCAAACTGTTCTCCGACCTGTCTTCCGGCGTGAGCGTTATGAATCCTGTCTTCTCTAAGAACTCGCCTTTTATCATCGCCTTCGATTACTATGACGACGAAGACGGTAATTATACACTTGGCGTGAACTTAGCAACAGGCGACCTCAAGGCGATGTTTTCAAACAACATGCCCTCCTACCCCAGTTACAGCATGGACGACAAACGTATTGCCTTCACGACGATGGGACGTGAAGCGCAAATAGGTTATTTTAACTTAGGCAGCAACAAGATAACTGCTACCGGCAATCCGGTAGGCGTTGTCAGCGGGGCTGCTTTTCCTGTTTATTATGGGACAGGGTCAAGGGAATTAGGGACAAAGCCGGTAGCCTCGTTTACTGTCGATACCCGTTCGGGAGGCGCTCCGCTTAACGTTCAGTTTGTGGATATGTCGGAAGGCAATCCCACATCCTGGCGCTGGACCTTCACCGGCGGCTCACCCTCTTCATCCACCCAACAACACCCTAAGGTAACTTATAACGCATTAGGCACATACGCTGTCACTTTGGTTGCTACCAACAGCTACGGTAGCGGTGAACTGGTAAGGTCAGGCTATATAACTGTCAGCACGACAGGCACGGAACTTGTCATGGACGAACCGTTATCTGTTTATCCGAATCCGGCGACAGATATTGTTTTGATAACAGGCATTTCAGACCAAATGATAGATATAAATCTGTATGACCTCACCGGAAAAGCTGTTCCCGCCACCTTCGCCTTAACCGACGAACAGAACAAAATCCGCTTGAACATAAACCACCTGCCACGCGGCATCTATTTCCTGCATATCACCCTTCCCAAAGGCGCCACCGTAACGCGCAAATTAATCAAAAACTGATTCATAAGGAAGGACGAGATTTCTCTATACGTGTTGTACTTGGTAGAGACGTGGCGCGCCGCGTCTCTACAACAACAAACGAAAATTGAAAAACCCCCATTTGGGGGTATTATGGACATTTAAAACAGCCGTACCTTTGCGGCGAAATTGATAAAAATATATCTTATATAAAACATAGTTATTATGAAACCGATTCAAAAAAAGTCCCTCATTGAAGAAGGCAAAGAGATGTTTAACATGTTCATCTCTACGTTTTTAGTTCTCTTTATCGCAGCGTCGTCATTCACTTCCTGCGGCACAAAAGATGAAATTGATAAACCCGAGGAATCAAAGGAAATCCCGGTATCGAATGTAACCATCACACCACCGGCGGCTGGCATCGAGTTGACAGCCGGTGGTGGAACGATTACGCTAACTGTCGTTGTTGAGCCTGCCAATGCGACCGATAAGACGGTGAACTGGAGTTCGAGCAACGTCGATATTGCGACTGTAAGCAATGCGGGCGTCGTCACAGGCGTTAAACAAGGTAATGTCACTATCAGCGCCACCACGAAAAGCGGCAATAAAAAAGCCGACTTCCCTATCGAAGTAAAGCCCGACCCGAAAGCCGTTATTGAGCTAACTAACGCTATGATAAACAATCCGAATGCCACATTAGCTGCCGGCGTTTATCAGGTCAAAAGCAGCCTTACGCTCAACGGAGGTAACAACCTGACTATCTCGCCGGGTGTAACGATTCGCTTCGACAAAGACCGGCGGTTAGCAGCGAATGCAAATGCTAAAATAATTGCCAAAGGCACATCCTCACAGCCAATCACGTTTACGAGTAGCCTGCAGACACAGTCGCCGGGTGACTGGGAAGGAATTTATCTGTACGGCACAAATAACGAATTTGACAGATGCGTTTTCGAGTACGGCGCCAGCCAAGGGAGTGGCTGGGGTATGTTGTACTTAGATAATGGCACAGTTAGCATCACGAACTGTACTTTCCGCAATTCCAAACATTCGGCTATCTATTTATACCGCAACGATAGCCGTTTGACGACGTTCTCAGGCAATACGATAACCAATTGTGGCGAAGATGCAGCCGATTCATACCCGATATTAGTCAACGGCAATTTGTCATGTCTGGGAGATATGGGCGAAAATGTTATCAATACCGCAAAAGGGATCGGGGTAAGCGGCGGAACCGTCCCCCGTAACATCACTATCAAAGCGTTTGTACCCTATCTGTTTTATGGTAATCCGATTATCAACAATGCCGCCATAGTAACCATTGAACCCGGCGCTAAGCTGAAGTTTGATAAATCACGAAGAATCAGTATAGAAGCAGGCGCAAAAATCATTGCCGAAGGCACCTCCTCCAAGCCGATAACCTTCACCAGCAGCCGGGCAACCCCCGAACCGGGCGATTGGGAAGGCGTCTATCTGTACAGTAACGCAAGCGATTTTAAGTACTGCATTTTCGAGTATGGCGCAAGTCAAGGTAGCGGTTGGGGTATGCTTTTCTTAGATGATTGTAAGGCAGGCTTTACAAACTGTACTTTCCGAAATACAAAATACTCAGCTATCTATCTATATCGCGTTAATAGCGGCTTCACGACATTCGACAATAACTCGTTAACTAATTGCGGCGAAAATGAAGCCAATTCGTATCCGATATTAATTAATGCAACTCCCATGAGCCTGTCAGTCTTCGGTGGAAATAATACGATTACCAGCGCTAAAGGAATTGGTATTGCTGGCGGTACGGTGAATGGAGATTTGACATTAAGAAAGTATCTGTATACCATTTATAGCAATATAACGGTAAGTCAGACTACACCCGGAGCTACACTGACAGTTCTTCCGGGAGCAGAGTTGAGGTTTACGCAAAACACACGCTTATCAATTGGTTCCGGCGGTAAGTTAGTTGCCGATGGCACTGCTTCAAGCAAAATAATCTTTACCGGCTCGACCAAAGATAAAGGCTGGTGGTATGGCATCTATTTTGATAATAATAATGCGCTAAGCGGCAGCTTGCTTAACTATTGTGAGATTTCATACGGCGGAAAGGATTACGGTAATATATACTGTTACACCATTCGTTCCGGCGTGCTGACTGTAAGAAATTGTACCATCACCCATAGCCGCACATGGGGTATTTTAGTATGGCCTAACGCTTATCCCACAGTGGAAAGTAACAATACTTACTCGAACAACGGGCCAAATAACAACAGCAATATAGGAAGCACAGTGATTCCCCCTTATTAAAAGATAAAAACCCCCTTTGGGGGTACTGTGAATATTTTTATACAGCCGTACCTTTTCGGCGAAATTCATCCAATAAATGATTAAAAAAATGAAAAAAACAGTTCGACAATCAAACGAAATCCGGCAGCATAGCACCGGTAGCAGCAAGTCTTTTGTTGCTTGTATTTTATTAGCTATCATCGCATCAACGATGGCCCTCACCTTGTCAGGATGCGAAGAGGAGCTATCAGATAAAAGCGCTAAAAAAGCGGCTGTCAAGTACATACTTAGTAGTGGTATGGAGATAGCTGTTACTTACGACAACAGTAAAGAGCTTTTCAGGTCAGATATATGGAATGGTACAATGCATTATATTGCCATTACCGACCATAAAAACCAGACCAATCATGACTATCTCTCCACTACAGGCGTATGGACATCAAAAACTTACTCTTCTTCCAGCGGTTCGTCCGGCGATTATACGTTTAAAGAATCCGACGGGACAAATGTAGAGAAATTAGCCGATAGAAAGGTGGCCGGCAAAACGTGCAAATCGTATAAGTATACGCACAAAAACGGCACGGTGTTTATTACAGCCGTTTGGAACGGAATCATGATGTACCAGGAAGACGTTATTACGGGATCTACGATGGAAGCGACATCGGTGACGCTTGATTTCCCTGCCTCAGCATTCAGCCAGGAATCTATCGAAGTAACCTGGTTAAAATAATCAATTACCCTATAAACTTTGAAAGATGAAAAAACTTATTTCTTTGACACTCGCCCTTTGTTTGGTGGCTATACTGCCAGCAAAGGCGCAAGACCCTGTCTTTGAGCAAAACGACAATGTCATTAATCTTGGTGTCGGCTTCGGCGGAACGCTTTATAGCGGCAGGTCGCTTGCCGTATGGTCGGGCTATAACCGGCTTCCTACCCTTGAACTCGCGTATGAGCGCTGTATCATCGGCGAGTTGTTTAACGAGCATAGCGCCATAGGCGTAGGCGGTATTATCGCGTATAACTATTCAAGCTATCGCTCATCCTGGACTTCTACCGATGTATTAGTAGGAGCGCGCGGCGCGTTCCATTATACCTTTGTAGATAAGTTAGATACCTACGCCGGCTTTATGGCAGGCTATAATATTAATACGTGGAAATGGAAAGAGCCGGGCGCTACTACCCATATCGGAAGCAGCGGATTCACCTACGGCTTATTTGCCGGCGCCCGTTACTATTTTGCCGGCCCGTTAGCCGCATTTGCAGAACTCGGATACGGGTATACCTTTTTCAATGCAGGTATTTCTCTCAAATTCTAAATCCTGATGACTTGATGTCAAACGAAATGAACAACAGTTTTGAGCTTCCGGAAGACAAGCTGATTTATGCGCCGCTGGAAGAAATAAGAAGACTTGAAAAGGTTCTTTCTACCCTTGAAAGCATCCAAAGGGAACTGCTAAAGGTGGCTGAAGGATTAAAACCGATTTCGCTTGAAAAATAGTGCGAAAGCACGAAGGCAAGAAGGCACGAAAACCGTTTTTCGTGCCTTCTTTTTTTTTCTTGATTTTCAGGATAAAGGATTTTCTTGATTTATTTATTCTCAACACTCAATCGATCTAAATGTTACATTTTCCAACTTCAATCGTCTTAGCAGTAAATGGAGATAGAACTGTTTAAAACAAGTGTAATTCCTTTGAGAAAAAAACTGCTCGCCTACACGACCAAGCTGGCAGGCGACCAGGTAGAAGCCGAAGATATTGTGCAAGACGTTTTTCTCAAGCTCTGGACTATCCGCGATAGTTTAGACAGGTACGATAATGTAGAGGCATTAGCGCTGCGAATTACAAAGAATAAAACGTTGGACGAGCTAAAACGCTGTCGCTGCGAAAGTCTGGAAAACGCCGAGCTGTCAGGCCAGCTTATCCGCCTTGCAACACCCGACCCGGAGAAGGAAGCCGAAATAAAAGAAATGGCAGCGCATGTGAAAAGGCTTATCCGGGCGCTCCCGCCTCTGCAGCAGTCAATCATCCGGATGAAAGACGTCGAAGGCTACGAGCTGCAGGAGATTGCAGATATTACCGGCACACAGATAGAAGCCGTCCGTTCCAACCTCTCAAGGGCAAGAAAAAAAATCA
The DNA here is from genome assembly GCA_964442765.1 of uncultured Tannerella sp. GTDB lineage: Bacteria > Bacteroidota > Bacteroidia > Bacteroidales > Tannerellaceae > Tannerella. The sequence goes on from CAYUAK010000065.1 coordinate 24,376, forward strand.
GAGAACAATTGATACAACTCAATAAAATAAAAATTCAAAATGAACATAGAACGATTATTGGAACAGTACTTTGAGGGCCTCACTACTGCCGAAGACGAAGCCGGCCTGAGGCGGTTTTTTACGTCCGGCGATGTCCCCGAACACCTGAAGATATACAAACCGCTGTTTGTCTATTTCGACAGCGAGCGGAACCCTTCGTACAAAAACCGCCCGAACAGAAATAAAACACTTTTATGGTGGTTGAGCGGCGTAGCGGCAAGCATCGCCCTTTTGGCAGGCGCTTTTTACTTCGCATCGCCACAACAAAAATGCCCCACATCAGGCAATTATGTGATGATAGACGGACGTTGCTATACCGATGAGACCATCATTCGCTCCGTCACCTTAAAGACGTTAATCGAAGTCGCGAAAGACGGCGAGTTTTTACCCGATAACCACCCTTCAAACGTCCATAATATAGTCGAAAGCCAACTGAAAGAATTTGAATTTCTGTTAGATAATTAAAACTCTATAAACTAAACAAATATGAAACGATTTATTTTACCGCTATTACTTCTTTCTATCATTCCGGTTTTGACTGAAGCATCCGTTATGCAGGACGATTTAAAGATAAAAGACGTTTTCCGAATCTACGGAAAGCAAAAAAATGTCGTCATGGTAGAGCTATCGAAAGAGATGGTAGATATGTACGACATCTCTTTTTACAAAAGCATCACGATTAAAAACGACCCCGAAGCGCTTAAATTCATCCGCAAATGCTTGGAAGCCGACCAGAACGGCGCGCGCAAAATTAAAGAGATTACCAACAACGGCGACATTATCTCGGCTTACTACCAGATAGCGGGAATAACGCAGGGTATTAACCGCTTTATACTTTTCAAGGTAGACCTCAAAAATGTTATCACACTTATCTATATCGAAGGAAAGCTCGATAGCGACGACCTGATAACCATCTTATTTACCAAACAAGACTTATAATAAATTAATAAATACATTACAATTATGAAACGTAAACTATTATTATCCGCTATGGTTGCCCTGTTTTTGTGCAGCATTCTGAAAGCTTATAACTCAGAAGATGATTCCACTAAAGTGTTTGATTCGGGAAACAAACGAATTATTGTTATTGAAAATGCTGAAAAACAACGCTTAGATGTCGAGGTCTATGAACGGCAAGACGACGATGAATTGTTACCATACGAAAAGATTTTCGAAGGCCATTACCGTGACGGGCAATCAAGAGAACAACGTAAATACTTGATGTCTATTGATATACCGTCGCCTCTTATTCATGCAAAACAGGATAATGGTAGTTGGACCGTTCATTTAAATCTTAATAATACCCGAACGCATTATAGAGGCCTTGGATTTGGGTTTGCCGGTTTTGCTGACCAGGGCGATTTAGATCAAATCCCGTTCAAGGCAGGCAGTTCGCCCGAAATAAACTGGAATTTCTTCTCTAAATCTGCATACCAATCTCGCAATAAGCATTGGAATATCGTCACCGGATTAGGTATGCGTTGGGTGCGTTATCATCTGAAAGGGAACAATTATTTTCAAGAAAATAATGGTATTACGGAAATAATAACTGCGGGAAATGATTGGCGAATCAAAAAAAGCAGGATCGGAATCACAACCTTAAATGTACCCCTTCTTTTAGAATGGAAAACACGCAACAATGGGTTCTTTTTATCAGCCGGAGGAGTTTGCTCATTCAAAACCGCTTCCTCATCGAAAATCTGGTATGTGGATGAAAGAAATAAAAACCGTAAAGAAAAAATGGATAGAGGCATGACATTGCGACCGGTAACGTTTGATGTTCTTATGCAAGCCGGCAGGCGGGATTTTGGTCTGTATGCCCGCTATTCGCCCGTCAGCATCTTCGAGCAAAACAAAGGGCCGGAGCTCTACCCGCTTACCTTCGGCGTCATGCTCTACTTCGATTAGTGTGTATCAACGGCATCCCTGTCGTTTGCCAATGGACTGCCAATGATTTAAAGCAATAGAGACACGGAGAGCGCAGAGTTTCACAGAGAACTTTTATTGCAAAGAAAACGCCAAAGGACACTATTTGTAAATACCATATTATGTGATTGTTGCGTCCTTCTCTATAAGCCTTTGCGTTCTTGTGGTTAGTAATAACGCAAAAATGCGTAACGCAAATTTGCGTAATAGAAAAATAAGCATTAAACGATTGGTTCGTTGCCACAAACCGAAACAATAGCATTTTTGCAAACAAAATTTGCCTTATCCAACATCTCGATTGACGAAGAAACAGCGAACTATTTGATTTCGGTCGCTGCTGATATTCCCTATTATATTCAACTGTTGGCGTCTGAAGTATGGCAGGAAACTGTCAATAACCTATCTGTTATCACAAAAGAAATGATTGATGAAGGAGTAATAGAAAAGTCTAATGACGTCTATTTTATTAGCGACCCGTTTTTCAGAATGTTCGTCTCCCGCTGTTAATCGACCCATAAAAAAGGCATTCATTAGATAAAATGTTGTATCTTTGCCGAAAATTGGCAGGGAAATAATCCTGTCGATGTATCTTTCAAAAAGAAACAGCCGAAACACAGAGTAGACACAGAGATTAGCAGCGTATACCTTAGAACATGTATTGAAGACGTAGCGTGAGAACGTTAGCTTTTCGTTGGTTTTCGTATCCGTAGATGGTTATTTTTCCGGTGGAATCGCTTTTTATATCTTTCAGATTAGCTGTTATCTCGTTTTTAACAATTTCATAATAGGCAGTAAACCTGACGGATGGATGTATATGCCAATGAAGTCCCAATCCTATCGTTGTTCTGGATATATCGCCGCTTCCTGTCATTATCTGTGTACTGCTGGTTGTCGTTTTGGCAATTTCATTTCCGGCTATTTCGGTGTTGGGGTCAAACCGATCTATCTTCGCTACCAGCGTGAACCGCGACGCGCATACGTCCTGAGCCAAAACGATATAGCCTCCGTTTAGCTTACGCATAAATACCGGCCCTGTACGTAAACCTGTCAGCTTGGCGTTGACACCCCCCGCGAAAGGATGCTCGCCGGTTATATATTCTGCTTTCAATGTAGTAAGCCCAAAAGAGGATGACATTTGCATTTGGAAGTCTACACCAAAATACTGACGTTTAGCATATTTAGTTATATTATCTTTCATGGGTGGCTCTCTTAATTGAAAAAAGCCGTCTTTCATCACATAAACCGACTCATCGTTTTGCAACACGCCTCCTATATATCCGGAAACGCCTGCTCCTAACACGACACCCGGTACGAGTTGTTGCACCATCGATAAGCGACCGATGAAGTCCATCCGGTTGCTTATTTGCGAACTAATTCCATTCCCGGCAAACAACCCGCCTTCTGCTTTCAGCCCCTTCAAAGGTGATGATTTGGGCGGTTGCAATAGCATCATTACACCTACATCACGCTCATCGGGGAAAAGTGTTTGAAATATGCGGGAACGCTCCGGCGATTCGCTGAGGGCTGGCGAATAGGACAACTCATATCCAAATGGACGGGTAAAAATCCCGACTCTCAGCAGGTTTGTTCTGAAAAGCGGATGCTTCATCGTAAAAAATGCGTCCCTGATAACTATGCCTGTTTGCGTGATATCGGGCTGAAAAACGGCCTGCATCAGACCCGCTTCGTAAGTGATTTTTATTCGTCCACGCCTTATCCCAAAACGACCATAGCCCTGATTTTCGGCTGCCTCAACGGCGTTGAGCCTGTTTGGAAGCATGAAGTTGTAATTATCTGCCCCCCACTGCGCATATTGATATTGCGTCTGGATAAAACTGGTCACTTTGAAACGTGATAGATTGGCTACTGCGCTTTCAAGTGCTGATACACTTGCGGCAATTCGCTCTGTTTCAGTCTTTTCATCCTGCGCGCCTGCTGTTGAGAAAGTTAACAAATAGATGAAAAAGAATAATATTTCCCTGATTTTCATTGATTTATATTTTTATAAAATGATGTAACGATTTTTCATAGGAACGTTCAAAGGGGGAATTTAATTATTTACAGATACATGCTCTTCTTCGCTTGACACTGAAAAAGTTGAAAATCATCATGCCTGCGTCAATAAACAATATCCGGTTGGTTATTAATCCGTTCATGCCGGTTAAGTATTTGATGGCTTCTGTGGCCTGAATACTGCCGGTTAAACCGGCTACTGACCCTAAGATTCCAACCTGTGATGCGGTGGGGAACATCCCGTCTTCGAGTGTTGTTTCAAAAAGACACCGGTAACAGGCTGCGCCCGGAACGTATGTCATGACCTCGCCCTGCATAGCGACGACAGCCCCATGTACAAAAGGTTTTCGTGATGCAACACAGACGTCATTGATTAAAAATTTGGTGGCAAAGTTGTCACAACAGTCAATTACAATGTCATAATTATTAACGATTTGAGTTGCATTTTCTGTCGAAAACCTGTCATTGTAAGTTACTATCTTCACTTCAGGGTTCAATGCGGCTAATTTTTGCTGGGCGGAATTCGTTTTCATTTGTCCAATGTCATTCGTAAAATGCAGTATCTGCCGCTGAAGATTGGAGACAGCCACAACATCGTCATCTACCACACCTATCTCCCCAACCCCTGCTGCCGCCAGATAAAATAGCGTTGGCGAACCTAATCCCCCAGTACCTATCACAAGCGCTTTCGCCGCTTTAAGTTTGGCTTGCCCTGCTTCGCCTATCCCTTCTATCAGGATATTTCGCTGGTATCTTTCTTCCATATTATTCATATCGTAAAAGATAGACCGGCAAAGCGATTGTAAAATAATGTACTGTCATAATTTTTTTAATTAAAAAAAATTATCCCAATCTTTCCATACGACTTCATAGCCTTGCTCCTTTACGGCATGTTTAACGTCATCGGGGATGCGGTCGTCATTGACAACAAACTGCTCTAACTCTTTTTTGAAAACGGCATAGCCACCCGGATCGGTTTTTGAGCCGGCGCTAATCGTCGTCACGCCCAATGTAAGGATATGGTTCCTAAACTTCCGGTCTTCGCGCGTCGACAGGGCCAACTCAACGTCATGGTCAAAAAGACGGAAGGCAAAAATCAATTGCGCCAGCTCACTGTCGGTCATGATGACATTGGGTTGAAAATGATTGCCTTCAAATGGACGGATACGCGGAAAAGATATAGAGTATTTGGTGCGCCAATAGGTCTTTTGTAAATATCTTAAATGATAAGCCATCATCGTTACGTCGGTACGCCAGTCTTCCAAACCAATTAATACGCCTAAACCCATTTTGTGTACGCCGGCTTTCCCGATACGGTCGTAGGTATCTAACCGCCAATCAAATTTTGACTTCATGCCTTTTGGGTGATACCGCTTATAGTTTTCTTTGTGGTACGTCTCCTGATAACAATAAACGGCAATGACGCCGACATCTGCCAAGCGTTGATATTCAACTTCCTGCATAGGTTGTACTTCGATAGAGATGGACGAAAAATAGGGTTTCAATAGTCGAATGGCATTTTCGAGGTAATCAAAACCTGCTTCTCGCGGGTTTTCTCCCGTCACTAATAAAATATGCTGGAAATCACCCGTTTTCTTTATCGCTTCTACTTCCTTCAATATCTGTTCGTCGGTAAGGATGATACGTTTGATTGGGTTGGTATGATTAAACCCGCAATAAACGCAATGATTCATGCAGGAATTAGTCAGGTAAAGCGGCACATAAAACTGAATCGTTTTTCCAAAACGCTGCTGTGTATACTTGCGACTTAAAACCGCTATACGCTCTAAAAAAGGGACAGCCGCCGGTGATATCAACGCCATAAAATCCTCCACACCCAACTGCCGATGCCTGCTCAAAGCTGCTTCCACGTCTTGAGCCGTTTTGTTGTAAATACTGGATTGGATGTTGTCCCAATTGTATTCGTTGATTATGTCTTTAAATTCTTTTGTCATTAGGTAATTGCTTTAATAACATCCCCTTGCCCCCTAAAGGGGGAGTAGAAAACCGGTGAGCGGGCTGCTTGCTTCTGCCTTGTCAAAGATGCCTGCTAATTGAGCTTCGTAAGCCAAACGTCCACATATAACGGCTAACCGGAACGCCTCAGCCATAGCGACAGGGTCACCTGCCACAGCAATGGCCGTATTGACGAGTACCGCATCGGCGCCCATTTCCATCGCTTCGGTCGCATGAGAAGGCGCGCCGATACCGGCGTCTATCACGACAGGCACCCTGCTTTGCTCAATGATAATTTCAAGCATATCCCGTGTACAAAGCCCTTTGTTTGTGCCAATAGGTGCACCGAGCGGCATGACGGTAGCAGCGCCGGCATTTTCCAATAACTTGCATAATACAGGATCGGCCTGAATATAAGGCAATACAATAAACCCTTCTTTAGCAAGCATCTCGGTTGCTCTCAATGTCTCAACAGGGTCGGGAAGCAAATACTTAGGGTCGGGATGTATTTCAAGTTTCAGCCAGTTCGTTTCAAAGACCTCACGCGCCACTTTAGCAGCAAAAACTGCCTCCTTTGCATCACGCACCCCCGAAGTATTCGGAAGCAATTGGATACCAGGCTGCCGGATATGAATTAACATATCATCCGCTTTATTATTCAAATCTAACCGCTTCATTGCAACCGTAACCATTTCGGTCTGTGAAGCGAGGATAGCTTTCTTCATTTGTTCATTAGAACTAAACTTCCCTGTCCCAAGAAAAATCCTTGACCCAAACTCCCTGCCTGCAATTATTAATTTTTCCATAAATCTGTTTTAAAATCCGTTCAATCCGTGTCATCCGTGTGTAAAAGAAATCGTCGAGTCTCCCCCACCGGATCATCTGCCAAAAGAATACCTGTAGAAACCGCAACCCCCGCTACCCCCGTCTGCATTAGCGCAGGCACATCCGTTACCGTTACTCCCCCCACCGCCAAAACCGGCGCTTTTATTTCATTTTCACGGCACAATCTCATAATCTCACGATACCCGTCAATCCTTAGAACCGGACTCAGCCGCTCCTTCGTTGTCGTAAACCGAAAAGGCCCCAGCCCGATATAATCAACCCCCTGTTCTGATAAATGACGAATATCATCAAACGTATTAGCTGTCCCGCCTATCACAAACGTATCACCTAAGATAGAGCGAGCAACCAACGGCGACATATCCGCTTTCCCAAGATGAACCCCTTTAGCCCCTACTTTGAGACAGACCTCAACATGGTCATTAACATATAAATCCGCCCTATATTTGTCGCATAGCGCTTTAGCCTGAACAGCCGTTTTTTCAACTTCCTCAACGGTCGAACCCTTCATCCGCAGTTGTATCTGCCGGCATCCCCCCTGTAAGGCAAGTTCGACCGACTGCAGGTAAGTATATTTCCCTGTTTGATGAGTGATAAACAACAATCCTTTCATTTTGAATTACAGCGCTTTTTTAATAAATTAAATCTTTGTAACAGTTTATCGACATCCTTACTGACAGCATAATCCCACCATAAAGAGCCTAATACGGCAACGCCTCCAAATCCAAGTTCGCGTACAATCGGAATGTTTTCGGCAGTAATTCCTCCCAGCGCAATCACCCTCTCGGTAATGATATTCTTTTCTTTTGCTTCACGCAACTGCTCTAATGTAAATCCCTGATAATAATCTATTTTAGAAATACTGTCAAAAATAGGACTTAAAAAAACATAATGGCTATGTAGCGTCATTGAAAGTTCTTCTAACGAATGACAGGATTTGCTATAAGTTCCAAAAAATTTCAAAAAAGCATGATTAAATCCTGGTGGAAGACTGTCTTTATAACAATATATACAAGGGTGTGGCCTTTTATATAATCTTTGCATTTCCAAACAGGCAGCTTTTTGACTTGCCACCCAGTCTTTATGTTTTTCATGTCTTCCCTTTAATCTAAACTTTCTAAACAGGTCATAATGATCATGAATAACAATTTTTTTATGAAACTTTTTATTTATCTGTGGGATAAAATCTTCCATCTCAAGCTGCGAAGCGGAAGGCTTACGTAGATGAAGCGTTTTCAATCCGTTTTCAAACAAAAGATTGATAGCTTCGGCTTCGCCATCGAAAAATTTTTCTGTTGTTATTACTATCAGTTTCATATTTATTTAGTAGTCAGGGGGCAGGGGGTATTTTCCACAATCCTGTCAGGGATTTAATGTTGGTAGGGCTTTCAATTCACCAATTAACCGCCTGAAACAGCGTGAAACATTACTAATGACATACCGTCGTTTAGCATCGTTTTATGCCATTCGCTTTTAGGTATCACTTCATAATTAACCGCAACAGCAACTCCTTGAAGTTGAATATCAAGACTTTCCATGAATTTTCCCAAGGTCGATCCTTCCGTCATTTCATACGGTTTGTCGTTCAATTGTATTACCATCATACACTCCCCCTTTGAACGTTCCTCTAAAAAATCGTTCAACGTTCCTTAGTGTTAAAAATTAGACAATGTGTCTGTTTGTTTCACTTCGTAAAACGACACAATAATTATTATTCAATGGAATGTTCGCTTGCGGAACAAATGTGTCTCTTTGTTTCATTTCGTAAAACGACATAATAATTAATACTCAATGGAATGTTCACGAAGTGAAGAAAATGGGGGCCGGGGGATGTTCTCTTTCATTACCAAAACTTAAAAAAATGATGAACCGGCCCATGCCCTTTCCCTATCAAATAGTCAGCTCCGGCATAGATAGCCGAATGGATATAGTCTTTCGCATTTCGGACGGCTTCGTTCAGTGACTGGTCGTGCGCCAAAAACGCAGCGATAGCGGATGAAAATGAACACCCTGTCCCATGCGTGTTGATGGTATCAATACGCGCCGAGAGGATAGTTATAACCTCATCCGCTTCAGCATTATAAAACACATCCGACAGATAGTCGCCTGTCAAATGCCCGCCCTTCAATAATACCGATACTTTTCCGCCGGCAGATAACTCCCGTATCACAACCGGCATATCTTCCTGTCGGTCTATCTTCCTGCCTAACAGGACTTCCGCTTCGGGGATGTTAGGTGTTATGATGCGCGCACAAGGTATCAGCTCATTTTTTAGCGTCTCAATCGCTTCATCCTGCAGCAACTTATCGCCCGAAGTAGCCACCATCACCGGGTCTAAAACAATATTTGGGATGTCATACAAAGCCAGCGTATCCTTAACCGCCCGAATCAATTCGGAGGAGTGGAGCATACCTATCTTGATGGCATCAGCGCCAATATCATCCAATACCGACTTGATTTGTCCCACCACAAAATCGACTGGGACAGGATGTACCCCTGTCACGCCAACCGTATTTTCATCGACCACAGCGACGATGGCAGATGTCCCAAAACAGCCACAAGCCGAAAACGTTTTCAAATCAGCCTGAATGCCGGCGCCTCCGCTCGGATCGCTACCGGCAATTGTCAATACTCGTTTATAACTCTTCATTAGTAGTCTTCAGTTCCTAATTCTTAATTCTTAATTCTTAATTGCTTCCACTTCGTGAAAGCGAACTTCGTTTCTTAATTCTTAATTCTTAATTCTTAATTCTTAACTCTTAATTCTTAATTCTTAACTCTTAATTCTTAATTCTTAACTCTTAATTCTTAATTCTTAATTCTTAATTCTTAATTCTTAATTCTTAATTCTTAACTCTTAATTCTTAATTCTTAATTCTTAATTCTTAATTCTTA
>CAYUAK010000066.1:0-5768 GCA_964442765.1 uncultured Tannerella sp.
TGTTTTTTATTGTTTTGAATTAGGCCGCTAAGGTAGTTATTTTCAATGACTTTAGCAAAAAAATATGGCACTTTTTTTGTCTTTCTACCCTATCTCTATCCTCGTTTTTCAAGGATTTAGAGGGTGCGAAACATTAGTTATTATGGCAATTATTAACAAATTTAAAAGATTTAGATATGAAAAAAATATTTTTTTTGGCAGTGTTGCTTTTATTACCTGCCACGATTACAGCACAGGATACTATTCAGGTGAAAACGACATTTGATAAGTCGAATGTGTTCAATGAGTTTACCTTTGAAATAATCAATAAGACAGATTCGGCTATACTCATTGCTAATATCGGTACTGAATGGCATCACAGCTATTTTGAGCTTTTTCTTTACGATAAGGATAGACAGCAGGTACCGGCTTCATACCATTTTAACGGCGTGCCCTTTATTAATGACGTTGAGGGGGTTAAACGTTATTTAACTTTAGAGCCGAAATCATCCATAACCTTTACTTATTCTATTGAAGGTTTATTACGTTCTTTTTGTAGAGAACCGGAAAGAGTAAAGAAAATAAAATTTAAGATTTTTATAAGGTATAGTATTGGTGATGGGAAAGGTTTTCGAGTTTACGAGCAGTTTTCTAAAACATTTACGCTTTAAACGATTGATTGAGAAGGACGTACTTATAGTTCTGCAGGCCGATTATCGGCCTGCCGGATTATCTTGTACCCACCTTTCTTAAGCTGGTGTGAATTTTGCCAATGAAACGGGAACTCGTCAGCCACCGGATTGTAATCATCTGTTATATTGTGCTGTCCATACTCTATATAACGTGGCGAATAGCAAGTACTTACTATTATTAACAAATTAAAAGATTTAGATATGAAAAAAATATTTTTTTTGGCAGTGTTGCTTCTATTACCTGCCACGATTACAGCACAGGATACTATTCAGGTGAAAACGACATTTGATAAGTCGAATGTGTTCAATGAGTTTACCTTTGAAATAATCAATAAGACTGATTCAGGAATGTATATTCTTAATATAATGCCTGCAAGGCATCACAGTTATTTTGAACTTTATCTTTATGATAAGGATGAACAACAAGTACCGGCTTCATACCAGTATGAGGGCGTACCTTTTCTTAATAAAAATGAGGATGTTAAACGTATATTAGTTATAAAGCCGAAATCATCCATGACCTTTACCTATTCTATAGAAAGTTTATTACGCAATTTTTGTAAAGAGCCGGAAAGAGTAAAGATAATAAAATTTTTGATTTTTATAAGTTATACTCTTGGTGATGGGAAAGGTTCTCGAGTTTATGAGCAGTTTTCCGAAACATTTACACTTTAACCGATTGATTGAGAAGGACGTACTTATAGTTCGGCAGGACGATTATCGGCCTGCCAGATTATCTTGTACCCACCTTTCTTAAGCTGGTGTGAATTTTGCCAATGAAACGGGAACTCAGTAACCACCGGATTGTAATCATCTGTTATATTGTGCTGTCCATACTCTATATAACGTGGCGAATCGCTTACACGTTGAATGAGGAACAGCCGGTTGCATCTGTGATGTATCTCTTAGTTGATATGGTTACCTGTTTTCTTGCAGCGTTGTTTGTCGTAACTTTTTGGCGGTTACCGACCAAGCCAATCTCAAACATGACACACCGACGCTTTACCGTTGATGTGCTTGTCCCTTCGTATAACGAGGATAGCGATATGCTCGAAGCGACCTTGCGGCATTGTATCGAGATGGATTATCCCCATAAGACTTGGCTGTTAGACGATGGCAACAGGCCTGAAATACGGCTGCTAACTGAGCGGCTTGGCGTCGGCTATATCGCAAGGGAGAATAACACCGGCGCTAAAGCTGGTAATCTGAATCATGCGCTGCAATTTATACGGGGCGAACTGACAACTGTCTTCGATGCGGATTTCAGGCCGGAGAGGGATTTTTTAAACAGGCTTACGGGATTTTTTGCGGATGAAAACGTAGCGGTCGTACAAGTCCCACAGTCCTATTACAATACCGATAGCTTTCAACACAGACGCCTGTCAGCGAAAGAAATCTATTCCGACCAAGATACCTTTATGCATCTTGTTCTCCCAGCACGCAACCGTTGGAACGCTGCCTACTGGATTGGCACCAATGCGATTTTACGTCGAGAGGCTATCGATTCGATAGGCGGCTTCCCAACCGGTTGCGTTACCGAAGATGTGCTGACAAGTATGATGATACATAGCCGGGGATGGAAGAGTGTTTACGTAGACGAGCCGCTGGCATACGGACGGGCACCGGTTAATATTGCCGAATATTTTGTGCAGCGCCTGCGCTGGGCTAAAGGGGCTTTTCAAATACTTCGGTCGTTTAATCCGCTGTCTCAAAAAGGGTTAAATCTGATGCAAAGGCTTTCCTATTTTTCATCTGTCAGTCACTTTGTGGAAGGTATCACCAAAATTGTCTATTACCTGCTTCCGGCATTTTACTTCTTATTCGGCATTGTACCCATCTATCCGTATCCCCCTGTTATCATCGGAATGCTTATCTATTTCGGAACAACGCGCATGATGCTTGAAGCGCTAACAGGAAGACTGTCAAATCTTTTCTTTGACGATGTCTATTCCGTGATACGATCGTTTATTTATTTGATGGCTCTTCCCGCTTTCTTTCGCGGAAAAAATATTCGCTTCAGGGTAACGCCGAAAGATGGCAAAACATCAATAACATGGCAAGGAGTCTTTGGCCCTTTACTGATTTTTGGATTTAATCTGGCTGCTATCGGGCTGGCTGTATTCAATCCGAAACTGACAGCTTATTTGGGGGTATTGGGATGGGTGTGTTTAACCTGGTGTCTTTATTTTTGCGCTATTGCTTTTATCGCTTGTTATTTCTGTTTTAAACCGGTTACAAATAAATCAAAATGAGATATTTACTATTCTTGTGCCTGCTAGTGACGTTAGGCGGATGCACTAAGCAGGACGATGTAACAGTACAGCTTTCCGATTTGCCTGCGGTAGCTATTCCATCGCAGATTGATGCAGTTATTGAGATAAAGCGGTGGTTAGCTATTGGGCCGTTTTCGTTTAATCCGCTCTTTGTCGACCCTGTCAAGTCGTTTGAGCGTAAAGACCTGAGGCGATACGGTATTAAGGAAGGCTTGATAGATGCGCAAGGGATTGAAAAAGTTCAAAAGCAAGGCCTTAGCGTTTTTCTAATTAATGAACCCTCGCCACAGATAAAACTGTTCGATTATGTATATTTCAGACCGGAAAAAAAGAGCAATTTCTATCTTGTCAGCCGGATTTTTTTAGAAAAAGAGCAGGATGCTGCATTGATAATCGACGGTTCATACAGTTATGCTGCCTGGTTGAACGGAGAAAAGTTAGTAGAAGTCAGAGGCAAGCATAATGTCAATAAAACAGGCGACAGGTTTGTCAATATCACTTTAAAGGAGGGAGAAAATCTTTTGTTCGTCAAAGTCAATCGAGGCTCAAACAGGATTTCATGGGATGTGGTTTGCGCTGTTACGTCGCGCAGCGAAAGTGAAAGAATCTTCCGGGTCAATTATGCAGGCGACTTTGTTCTGAATCCGATTGTGAACAAGTCGCTTGAGATATATGCCGGCCCGTACCTGAACGGAATAGTTGATATTACAGACGAAAAAGGGCAATCAGTCGCCGGTTGCTCTTTTCAAAACCAGAATACCAACACTCGGTCGGTTGTCGTATCAGGCCTCAGCGGACTAAACGATGGCTTTTATACTGCAACACTTATTTTAGGTGACGAAAAGCTCCGACAGGTTATTTACAAAGGAGATTATTCAAAGTATGTAAAAACGACCACAAAGCGTATAGCCGAACAGGCAAGTAACAGCCTGTATATGGAAGACCTGAAGGCCGCCTGTCAGCGTGTGGATTATCTGAACAACCAGCCCGGCGACCCCCATTCGCTTAGCGAGACACGCTTCCTGAACCGGAACAGGGTCTTCTGGGGCTATTCACTGCTCAGGATGCTTCAAAAAAATGCCACCACGCAATGGATGACGTATGAAAATCGGGAAGGTGTTCAAGGCGTCTTTATTTTTCATAAGGACAGCAAGTTGTCTCACAACATCCCGTTAGTCATTATCGTGCCGCCAGCCTTACAGGGAAGTACGTTGATAGAGGACTGGTATACAAGCAATCTCGACCAGATAGAAACCGATAAAACGCTTGCCGACGAATACGGCTTGGCGGTAGTCTGGCTCTATGCCGGAGGCAGAAATTATTCATCTATTGAAACCGAAAAAGAGATTACCGACGTCATCAGCAGGTTACAATCCGAATATGACATCGAAAGGATATTTATCACCGGAGATTGTGAGGGAGGCCGACGCGCCCTCGTGCAACTTGCATTATCACCAGGCAGATATGCCGCATGTGTGGCCTCCTCTCCACTTACTTTAATAGGAGGCGACGATGGCGTTCCGGTCAATCTAATCTCTCAAATGGGGCCTGTCCCGATATTGATACGCCACGGAAGAGACGATGCGGCATCGTCCGTTGAAAACTCCCGCAGGTTTTATGCCGAGGCGCAAAAACTGAACAGGCCTGTAGTATACGAAGAGGTAGAAGGCGGCCATCTCAGTTTTTCAAAAGACGGACACCGGTTTGTCTTCGCGTTTTTCAGTCAGTTAGTAATTCAATAGGCAAGTTCAATTAGTAAATGCAACTTTTGGGGGTGCAATTGCGGTCAAATTTTTTCAGAAGAAAGGGAGGAATAGATGCGGCGACGCTTTTGAGCATAAACCCCTCCGCCCAAAAGCAAAACAAAAAAGAAGGATAATATTGTATTCACGCGATTTCTATTTTTCAGATTCTCTGATATTCGGAACATATCCTAAGGCTTCTTTCGGACTCCCCTTGCGGTGGACACCCTTGCCATTCGCTACTGCTTCCTTCCAACGCGGCGCAGGCAGGGACTTGCACCCTGATAGTGTTGAAATATGCCCAACATACCAAAAGGACGGAGGAAGACATGCTGCCTCCGTCGAAAAAATAGCGACATTTCGGTAATTGAAGGATTAATAGGATAAACTGCTCTAAACGAATTGTTTATAAAAAAATACATCTGCTATAATCGTGATAATCAAAGCACAACAGAAAAAGACATCCAACCACTTTATCTTTTTTACTGAGATGAATTGACCAAAATAGCAAACTCCTAAAAATAACCCCAAAACCGACAGAAACGAATAGGCAATTATGAGATATATATTGCCATATTCATATTGAGACACTAAAAATGCTCTTAATGCCATTAAGGGTGCAAAGGCAAAAAATAAAACGATATAGTTAATCTTTCGTTCCATACATAAACTTATTATTGGCAACTGATATCAAAAAGAAAACCCCCTATCCATGAATAAGAGAAAATGGCGCCATTTTGACAGTTATATGCTGTCAAACCATAAATAGCTGCAACAATGCTCGCATATCCGCCAATAACACCTGCAGGCACAGATGCTGGTGGAAAAAGAGCAACGAGCCGTGATACTCCAGATGTAATAGCAGCGCCAAATGAAATATACATTAAGTCCTCGTGCGATAAGTACATATCATATCCCCACCAACAATAGTCAACACCAGAACTGTTGGGTGGAAAATTTTCTGTAAAGGAACGGGTGCGTAGGGGGTTCAAGGGAATAACCTCACCGGGTTTGGCGAGGCGGATCACGTTTTTCCTGACTTGCACATAGCGATAATCCTTGATAACATCGTTGGATTGTTG
>CAYUAK010000067.1:0-8790 GCA_964442765.1 uncultured Tannerella sp.
TATACACCCTGAATAGTTACCAACAAAGGCTTTCAGCCTTTTGGAAATGTTAAAACAATTATAATCAAACAGATACAAGATAAATACCTATTGTTATTGTCTGTTAGTTAAAACGTTACAATGATGTGCGAAACATTTGTATCATATTGATATAACGGCTTCAAAGGGGGAATTTTTAAAGAACGTTCCTTGAAGTAATATCAAGGAACGTTCTTTATTAATGAATTACGGTCTGTTTGGGTTCGGTGTCGGGAGAGGCAGGAATCCTTTTAGTGGCAGGTATCCGTCCATGTAATACGATTCCTTTTTTTTGTTGTCGGGAAGCCAGAAAATAGGGGTAGTAAAATTATTTTCTTTTACGACTTCGAGAAAGTTTTTCTCGTTAGTTCGTAATTCCGACGTAGGATATTGGATACGCTCAGGAATAGGGCTGGCTATGACATTAAGCACTTTCAGCTTTTCGATTCGCGGATGACGCGTCCTGCGAAGCTCAGCCCACAACTCATAGATATTCAATATGTTGTGATGGATGTACTTCTGTTGCATAATGATTTCCATCTGCTCTTCAATACCTACTGCCGCCTCAAATTCGGCTTTGATTTTATTGGCAAACTTTTCGATGACGGCAGCCGAGGGTTTGGCCGGTTGGAATGCCTTCGTCAGGAAGTCGTTTTTTGCCGGCATGTTCTGTGTTTGCCAGATATTGGTAAGCGAATTAACCGTATACCAGAAGTCTGTGGAGTGAATCACAGCATCCTTGATATGTTCGGCAGCCGATTTACCGGTATTAGCAAGCCCTTTTGCAGCTATCTCGGCAAAGAACAGGTCGTTTTCGGCAAGCGAGTTCATGTAGGACGGGATATTACCAAAAGCAAAAGTGGCGAGGTTATACTGTGAGTAGCAGCTTCGTAACCATAAGTTAATATCGGTAGGTGTATTGACAAAGGTACGCACGGTTATACCGGGTCCGTTATCAATATACGGTACGCCGGCAGGGGGCGTTTGCGTTGGCCAGTAGGGATATTGCGAATCATAATCCATTGAACATCCGGTAAACTGGTAATTATTAGGATTGTCTATTGTATACCGTGTTGGACAGGCAATAACCGGCAGGCGCGGGTCGTCTTCGCCTTCTTCATAATCGATAGTGCCATAGTTCATCCTTTGCATGATGATGTTAGGTATCAGCATACTTGTGGAGCGTTCATAGATAGCGCGGGCATAAATACCTCCTCCTTCGCCTCCTACCCTGTTTTCATTCCGTTGCGTATTAGGCCAGATAAAATCCACTTTGGGCAGGTTAGGTAGAACGGCAGTGATATGCTTTTTAGCAAAATCGGCATCGACGCCCGAAATCCGCACCGCGTGACGAAGCCGGACAGCATTGGCATACTGTGCCCATTTTTGGGGGTCTCCGCCGAAGGCAATATCCTGCTTTTTGAAGCTATCCTTCGCTTTTTGCGACATCTTGTTATAGGCTTCCGGAATCTTGACAGCCAGCTCGGCTAATTCGTCCAAAGCCGATGTATAGATGTCTTTCGGGTTGTCGTACTTAGGGAAAAAGACCCCTTTCGTGCCTTGAAAAGCCTCTGTATAGGGCATAAAATTAAACACATCGACCTGTTGTAACCCAACTGTATTCTTGATAACGGTTGCGGCTAAGAAAAAAATCTCATTATCATCCAAGTTTGCACCGCTTAACGTTTCAATTTCATCGCGTATCAGTCCCCAGTTTTTCAGATCCGTATAATACCAGTTGAAACGGAGGGCGGGACGCATATCGGAATAAAACTCGCCGCTTCCGTCTAACAGATGCCATACATCCCAATATCCGGCTTCGCTGGGATGCGGTCGGCGGACAGCTATCTGGGCGTAGGCTGTGATGCCAAAGCCACCGGCGTCAGTCCACCACCATTCGCCGTAATCCAGTACAAAAAAGCGGGTGTTCAACATTTGCGTCAACATACCCGGAATGATTTGCTCCGGTTTGGGATTATGTTTTTCCGGATTCTGAAATTCCCTCTCCAACCGGTCTTGACAACTTATAAAAAGGCTACCGGTTACTAACAATAAACCATATAAAAATAATTTTTTATTCATGATTCTGTTTATTAAAAGATTAAAAACTAACATTTAGACCAAACCCATACGTCCTGACAGTCGGATAAAACGATTGCTCATGGAAGGCGTTCTGTCCGCTAGTGCCTAAGGTCGACTCGGCGTCCAAGTTCGGTAATGTTTTGTACAGGTAGAATAAATTACGCGCATTTAGCGACAGGGTCACTTTTTGCAACAGCAGTTTTTCCGACCACTTCTTAGGCACGGTATAACCGATGGAGACTTCACGTAACTTGATGTAATCATTGCGGTAGAGCGCGTCCGGCTGGAAGGCGTCGCTCATATCGCTTATGAACGATTGATAATACTCGGTAGAGCTGGCAATGATGTCGTTGGGTGCGTATGTACCGTTACCGGTATCCTTCACACCTTTCAAAATCATACCGTTATGGTAAACCCGCTGTCCGTTAGGACCTTGTTCCATGCTATGATCGCATTGTATTTTCTTGCCATCCGCAACATAATAAGCAATACCGCCATGTGACTCATCTCTGTATTTCAGTGTGTTTTTGGATTGTCCAAGCGCTGTCAGGTAATAATTGGAATAGGAGAAGATACTGCCTCCGAATTTATAATCCAAGCCAACATGCAGGAACAATCCCTTCCAGAAGAAATCGGTCATCAATCCGCCAAAATAGTCCGGGTTGACATTCTTATTAATAGGTTGCATCTCTTTGGATCTGTTAAGCGAATAGAGTCCGTTAGGGCCAACAATCCGGTTCTTGTTCTCATCCCGGTTGTAATCGTACATATAGATTTCGCCCTGTCGTTCGCCTTCTTTGGCAAGTACGGTATAACCGCTACCGCCTAAGGGTTTGCGGTCGATGCCCGGATACAGCTTGACCACTTTCGAGTATTGGTTGGCGGCTGTAAATATCACATCCCACTTGAAGTCTTTGGTCATAAAGGGCGTTCCTTTAACGAATAATTCATACCCCCAGTTTTTGACATTTCCGGCATTGATACGGATAGTCTGTGCGCCCGTCGAGCCTGTCAGCGGCACGCCCATGATCTGGTCGTACACATTATTGGTATAAAAGGAGAAATTGAGTTCCATCCGGCTCTTGTCGAACCATCGTGAGCTGAACCCCAATTCAAACTCGCGTTTCCGTTCCGGCTTAAGGTCGCCTGCAAACAAATCGCCTGGTCCGCTAACCCTGGCTACGTCAGGCAACAACTGCAAGAAACCGATGTCATACGATTTGAGTGCATAATATCTGGAGGCGGGGCGGCCTACGTCGGCATACGAGGTGAACAGTTTCCCGTAATTGAGATGTGGAATAGCGAAAGATTCGGTGAAGTTCCATGTCAGCGAGACGCCCGGATAGAAATAGGAGTTATTGGCAGGCGGCAGGGTAGAACTCCAGTCGTTACGTGCCGAAAACTCTAAGTAATAGGCGCTTTTCCATCCGACGGTTGCTGCGCCGAGTACGCTGTAAGTGACATCAGAGCCTCTCGAATGTCCTCTCACGTTGCCTGCATTGGCCTGGCCAGGGAAGGATGTCCCATTGGCTAATGAGTACCAATCGGGGTAATTAAGACCGCCATACGTTGAAACGTTGATGGTATTGTCGGAACCGCTGCGATATGAAGGACCCGCAAACACATGCACATGCAGGTCATCATTCATGAAACCCTTTTCAAAGTTCAGGAAACCTTCGTAATTCTGCATGTAGGTGTTATCTCTTTGAAAGGCATAGCGACCGCCCCGATAGGGGTTCTTACGCTGGATAGGGTTCTTGGTTGTATAGTCGGTATTGTTATAGTCTATACCTGCCTGACCAATAAAATACAACCAGGGTGTAAACCGCAGCGTAGCCCTTATAGAAGTAATGTTGTGTGTTTTAGCGTCCAAATTGCTGTTTTTGTTCATCTGCCACCACATATTGATGAGCGAGCGGGACGAATTGGGAAGGCCGCCGTTGTCAAAGAGCTCTTCGTTGAGGAAGCCGTCGTCCGTCAAATAAATGGCCTTCAGTTTGTTATAATCATAAGCCCTGTGAACCCCCCATGCTACAATATCCTGGAGGTTAGGCAAACGGTTGTGGGTATCGACAAAAAACCAGTTGGAAACGACCTCGAAGGAAGCAAAATCCGAGACTTTCATCTGTCCGCTGATGCTCAAGGTGTTCTTCTTTTGCCAGAAGTTATCCATGACGCCATTATAATTATAATTGGTATAGGCGACGCGCATGTTCCCGTTATCGTTACCGCCCGCAATAGCAACCGTCACATTGTCGGAATCTCCCTTGCGAAACAAATCCATAAAATTATTGGGATATGCCTGATAGGGATTGATAGAGCCATCATAAAATTCGATGGGTGTACCGTCGAATTTGGGTCCGAAATCAAAACGGTTGTTGCTTATTTTCCTGACCGTTTGCCCGGCAGGCAGTGCAGGCCACTGTGTATCTGTTCCGTTCCCGTATTCGTTTTGCCATTCGGTATAGGAGAACGGTTGCTCATAAGTATGTTGGAAGGATACTGTTACACCCAACCCCCTGGTTCTTGCGCCCCTTTTGGTGGTAATCAGAATAACGCCGTTCGCACCCTCGCTGCCATATAACACAGATGCTTTAGCGCCTTTTAGGATTTCCATCGATTCGATGTCTTCCGGGTTGATGTCATTAATACCCGCTCCGTAGTCGAAGGAGTTCAGCGGGTCATAGTTACGCGATGCCATGTTCGATTCGCGGTCGTGGATAGGCACCCCGTCGACGACAAACAGCGGCCTTGTCTTTGAGCTGGTCTCCAAGCTCGCTGCGCCACGAATCTTGATGTTGATACCGCCTGTCGGGCCGGCGACGCCGGCTTGAACACCTACGCCGGCCGCTTTTCCGTAGAGGGTTGTCAGCGGGTTCACCGTTGTACCGGCTATCAACATATCGCTTCCTTTGATAGAACTGATAGCGTATCCTAAGGCACGGGTATCCCGTTTCATACCCAAAGCGGTGACTATCACTTCTTCTATCACCATTGCGCTTTCGGACAGCGTTATATCTATTGTCCGGCGGTTTCCAACTGTGACCTCCTGAGGCTCAAAGCCTATATACGAGAAAACAAGCACCGCATTCGTATTCGGTACACTGATGGTATATTTCCCGTCACCATCCGTCGAAATGCCGGCGGCGGTGTTCTTCAATCGGACGGTAACACCCGGCAAAATGTCTCCCGCATCATCGCGTACCACCCCATTAATCGTTATGTTTTGCGAAAACACAACACTTATATTCAATATGAATAAAAATAGTAATGCATTGAATAACTTACTAATACGTTTAAATTTTAGTTCCCTTCCTGGGGAATCATCGGTTTTTAAATTTTTCATTGAGTTCTTTTAATATAAGTTTACAATAACAGGGAAAGCAATTGGTTTTTTCGTCCCTGTCTTTTATTAACACGGTAAAAAAGCAGAAAGGTTCTTCTGTTTACTTGTTCAATTTTGGCTTGTTGCATAGGCGTTTCAGTTTAATGTTTGAACTAGAAATTGCTTGTTTAAACGTCGCAAAGATACAATTTTTCTTTAAAAAAAGAAAAATATGCATAAAAAAGTATCCCTGCCGTTGCCCCCCAATGTACCAACGGCATCCCTGCCGTTGCAAATTTGCGTAGGAAAGGAAATGTTAAGGAATTGTAATTATATACAAATAATCCAAATATTTGATAAAAAATTACTGTCGTATTATTTTTATTTCTACCTTTACGGGTTGGAATTATCAATTTTAAGCTACCAAGACATCAGTAACAATCTATATAATAGTGTTTTAGATAAAACTTTTTAACGATGGAAAAAATAAAAACAAAATATAATGACAAAAAGATGGCGTATAAGAACCCAAACAGAAGAGGAGAAACGCGCGCAAGAGAAGTTGTCGGACGAGTTGAAAATAAACCCGGTTATCTGCCAGCTTTTAGTGCAACGTGGTATTACTACTGTCACTGGGGTGAAGAAATTTTTCAAGCCAAGCCTGAACGAACTGCACGATCCGTTCTTGATGCAGGATATGCACAAAGCGGTTAAGCGCTTAAACAAGGCCTTAGGCAACAATGAAAAGATATTGATTTACGGCGATTATGATGTAGACGGGACATCGGCGGTATCGCTCGTATATCGATTTCTGCGTCCGTACTCCCTTTCGTTGGACTACTATATCCCCGACAGGTACGACGAAGGATACGGTATCTCTAACCGGAGTATTGACTTCGCAGCCGAGCAAGGTGTGAAACTGATTATTACGCTCGACTGCGGCATCAAAGCCAATGAGCAGGTTGACTATGCAAAAGAGAAAGGCATCGATTTTATCATCTGCGACCACCACAAACCCGACGACCGGCTACCGGATGCGTTAGCAGTGCTTGACCCAAAACGCGATGATTCGGAGTATCCCTACGAACATCTTTCGGGATGTGGCGTAGGTTTTAAGTTTATGCAGGCTTTTGCCCTGAGTAACGATATCCCTTTTTCGAGGCTCGAAACTTCGTTAGAACTCGCGGCTATCAGCATCGCCTCCGACATCGTCCCGATAACCGGCGAAAATCGCATCCTTGCCCATTTTGGTTTACGACAACTTAACTACAACCCGTGCGTAGGGTTGAAAGGTATCATCAAAACCTCCGGTCTGACCGGTAAGGAGCTGACAATAAGCGATATTGTTTTTAAGATTGGCCCCCGTATCAACGCTTCAGGCAGGATGATGAACGGACGCGAAGCGGTCGCACTGCTGATTTCGAGAGACGAAAAAACGGCAACCGAAAAAAGCGCCAACATCGACCAGTACAACGACGAAAGACGCGAGATGGACCGTAAGATAACGGAAGAAGCCAATGCTATCATCGACGAACTGACCGACATCGAAGACCGGAAAGGCATCGTACTCTATAACCCCAACTGGCACAAAGGCGTTATCGGTATTGTCGCCTCACGCCTTACCGAAAAATATTTCCGCCCGGCTGTTGTCCTAACCCAATCATCGGGACTGATAACAGGCTCAGCCCGCTCTATTGCAGGATATGATATTTACAGAGCCATCGAAAACTGCCGCGACCTGTTAGAAAATTTCGGCGGACATACGTATGCAGCCGGCCTGTCCTTACAAGAATGTAATCTGGAGGCTTTTATCGAAAGGTTTATGAAAATAACTTCCGAAGAAATAACCTCCGAACAAATGATGCCACAAGTCGATATAGACTTAGTTATTAAGCTAAGAGACGTCACTACATCGCTGATGAACGACCTGAAAAGGATGAATCCTTTCGGGCCGGATAACGAGAAACCTGTCTTTGCCTCTTACAATGTGAAAGATTTCGGAACAAGTCGCATCGTAGGAAAGGATGGTACCCATCTGAAATTAGAAGTAATAGACGACAGTTGCAAAGCACCCGTTCATGCCATCGCTTTCGGCATGAGCGATCATGAGAAATCGCTGAAAGACAGTAGTCCGATAGACATCTGTTATACCATCGAAGAAAACGTCTACAACGGCGTGACATCTTTGCAGTTGATGATTAAGGATATAAGACCCTCTATTCAATAAGATTAATAACATCCCCCTACACCCCTGCCTGTCGGCAGACACGGCTTCAAAGGGGGAGTATGAACATCCCCCTGCCCCCCTGTCTGTCGGCAGACACGGCTTCAAAGGGGGAGTGAAAACTGAAAACTATACATGTCTGATATACTGCTTGAAACATTAGAACAATACTGGGGATATACCTCCTTTCGACCGTTACAGGAAGATATCATCCGGTCGGTCCTTGCA
This sequence comes from uncultured Tannerella sp., assembly GCA_964442765.1. Taxonomy (GTDB): domain Bacteria; phylum Bacteroidota; class Bacteroidia; order Bacteroidales; family Tannerellaceae; genus Tannerella. Next base: position 7,878 of record CAYUAK010000067.1, read on the forward strand.
GGCAATGACACGCTGGGACTGATGCCTACCGGCGGTGGCAAGTCGATTACCTTTCAGGTGCCTGTGATGACAGTGAAAGGGATTTGCATCGTTGTCACTCCCTTGATAGCCTTGATGAAAGACCAGGTAGATAAACTTCGCTCACTGGGGATAAAAGCGACGACTGTTTATTCAGGTATGACCTACGACGAAATAAGCAAACATTTCGACAATTGTATCTTTGGCAATTACAAGTTTCTGTATATCTCACCGGAACGACTGCATACGGAGCTATTCATACAAAAACTGACTTCGATGGATGTCTGCCTGATTGTCGTCGACGAAAGCCATTGTATTTCGCAATGGGGTTACGACTTTCGCCCATCCTACCTTCGTATAGCAGACCTCCGTAAGTTACTTCCGGAGCATATTCCCGTATTAGCGCTTACTGCCACCGCCACACCATTAGTCATTGACGACATTCAGGATAAACTGCTCTTCCGGAAAAAAAACGTGCTGAAGAAAAGTTTCGCCCGCGAAAACTTAGCCTATATCATCCGTCATACCGGCAACAAATTAGAAGAACTGATACATATCTTAAATAAGGTAGAAGGCACATCCATCGTTTATGTGAGGAACCGAAAAAGTACACAAGAGATTGCCAAATCGCTACAACAGGCTGGTTTTTCGGCACATTTTTTTCACGCCGGCCTCAACCGCGATGACAAGGTTATGCGACAGGACGCATGGAAAAGCGGGATATGCCGTATCATCGTAGCCACCAATGCTTTCGGTATGGGAATAGATAAACCGGACGTCCGTACTGTCATCCATATAGATATGCCCGGCTCTTTAGAAGAATATTTTCAGGAAGCAGGACGCGCCGGACGCGACGAGAAAAAGGCTTACGCCATCGCCTTATGTTCCTCTAACG
>CAYUAK010000068.1:0-13419 GCA_964442765.1 uncultured Tannerella sp.
TGTTTGGACTTCCTGTCGGCACATCGGTGACCGGCAAAATGGCTGCCGCCATACGGGCGCTCGGCGTCCATGATGTGTTCGACACCAACTGGGCAGCCGACCTGACTATTATGGAAGAAGGTACCGAGTTCCTGCACCGCGCCATAGACGTCCTTTCAGGTAAGCAAGCGACGCTTCCACTGATAACCAGTTGCTCGCCCGGATGGATTAAATATGTCGAATCGTATTATCCGCAACTCCTCCCGAACCTATCGACCTGCAAATCGCCCCACATGATGCTCGGGGCTATGGCTAAAAGTTATTATGCCGAATCGCTTGGCTTGGATCCTGCGAAGATGTACACCGTCTCTATCATGCCCTGTACGGCGAAAAAGTTTGAATGCTCGCGCCCGGAGATGACCAACCGAGGCGTTCCCAATGTGGACGCAGTCCTCACTACCCGCGAGTTAGGGCAGATGATCAAACAGGCAGGCATCGACTTCTGTAACTTGGACGACGAGCTATTCGATGACCCGCTAGGGCAGTCTACCGGCGCTGCCGATATCTTCGGTGTCACCGGCGGCGTCATGGAAGCGGCTATCCGCACCGTTTACGCCATCATCACCGGACGCGAATTGCCGTTTGAGAGTTTACACGTAACCCCGATTGTCGGCCTCGACCAAATCAAAGCGGCGACATTAAAGTTCGAAAACGTATTACCCGCCTACAAAATGTTTGAAGGCTTCGAAGCGAAAGTAGCGGTCACCAGCGGTTTGTCCGGCGCAAAAATCCTGATGGATCAAATCCTAAACGGCACATCGCCCTATCACTTCATCGAAGTGATGGGATGTCCCAGCGGTTGTATCTGTGGCGGCGGACAACCCCGCAGCGCTGACCCCGACGTCCGGATGAAACGCCTGAAAGCGATATACACCGAAGACGAAAGCAAGGTGCTCCGCCAATCGCACCTCAACCACTCCATCACCGCGATATACAAAGATTATCTCGGCAAACCCGGAGGACACCTCTCCCACGAACTCCTGCATACCCATTATGTGGACAGAAGCGGGGAGAACAATTGAGGTTGCCGCGCGCATTATGTAACAACGGCATCCCTGCCGTTGCCACGCGTATCCCCAGTTCCCTTATTAATTGTAAAAGGCTGCCCTTTCGGGCAGCCTTTTTTTATTGAGTATTTTCCTTTCCGAAAATATTGTCCATATCCATGGGGTAGTTATTAAAAATGTGAATAGGGACTTGTCCTTCCCATTCGTAAGTAGTACCCTCATCGTACTTTCCATTTCCTTTATATTTTTGAAGGATTGTCCATAAATTACCGGAGATATTAAAACTAACCTCTGCATGTTTCATACGTGGAGCAGGCGACATCATTTTAATAAAACCATTGATCAACTCGCGTCTTTCATCATCCATCCAGGTCAAATAATCGGCGTATGTATAGCGCTTTTTCATGTCTAATGAAAGTTCCATACTATTTTTCTCCTTTTTTTCCCGACAAAGATAGTGCAAATAAGGTATACGACCAAAAAACTTGTTTTTTTTAACTACTTTTGCGCCGCAATTGACCATCCACTCGAATGATGTATGATGATTTCTCATGATGAGGAAAAGGGGTTTAAGTTGGTTTTTGAGACGTATTATCCCCGTTTGCTTCGCTTTGCCAAAGAGTATGTAAGCGACCGGTTTGATGCGGAAAATATCGTGCAGGATGTTTTTCTGAAACTTTGGGAAAAACGGGCATCGCTGCCTCCGGACATCAACCTGTTAGCCTATCTATTGACCATGGTGAAGAATCAATGTATGGACTTTCTGAGACATCGCAAACTCGTTGAACAACATTTCGTCGCTTTGGAAACCGTACAACAATTAGAAGAATCTTTCAATTATGACGCCTTCAGCCAATTCGACCCCGAACAGATGGATGTTGAATCGCTTGAACTGTTAGTCGAAAAAGCCGTCAACGACTTACCCGAACAGTGCCGCAAGGTATTTGAACTCAGTCGTTATGAAGGCTTAAAATACCGGGAAATAGCCGAAAAGTTAGGGCTATCCATCAAAACAGTTGAAACGCACGTTTCTACTGCATTGAAAATATTGCGAATAAAGCTCAAAGACTTATTCCACTTACTCCTCCTTGTAACAACGGCATCCCTGCCGTTGCCCTAAGTAACAGCGGCATCCCTGCCGTTGAAAAAAAATTCACCAAAGCAACTCAGGGTAAAACAACAGTTATTCGTTTATAGGATGTGCAGGCAATGAAGCCGCACAATACTATAAAAAGATATGAAAAAGTTTTTTATGATTTTAGCTTGTATGATTGGAACATATCCGGTAACCGTATCGGCGCAGCCTTCGGGAAACATCCGGGGGACTGTTACCGATGGCGCTTCGGGGCAACCTTTGCCTTCTGTTACGGTTATCGTACTTCGCTCAACGCCTCCGACAGGCTGCGTTTCGGAAGCGAATGGCAATTTTGAACTGAAAAACCTACCGGTAGGTCGTTATGACATTCAATGTAGCTACACAGGCTACGAGCCGGCCATTTTCAGGGAGATATTAGTCTCTTCAGGGAAAGAGGTTTTGTTGGAAGTCACTATGCGTGAGAACATTCAGGATTTGGCAGAAGTGACGGTACGTCCAAAGGTCAACAAGGAATCGCCATTGAATCCGATGGCGCTGGCGAGTGCGCGTATGTTAAGCGTGGAAGAGGCGAGTCGTTACGCCGGCGGCTTAGACGACCCAGCCCGTTTGGTGACCGCTTTTGCCGGCGTATCCGGTGGCTTGAGCAGCAACGGCATTTCGATACGAGGCAACTCACCACTGTTTTTGCAATGGCGGTTGGAGGGGATGGAAGCCGTTAACCCGACCCATTTCTCTGATATAACCGGCGTAGGGGGCGGTATTTTTGCGGCATTAAGTTCGCATGTTTTAAGTAATTCCGACTTCTTCACCGGCGCTTTTCCGGCAGAATACGGCAATGCGCTGTCAGGGGTGTTCGACATGCAACTGCGTACAGGCAACAACCAACATCACGAACATACAGCGCAAATTGGCACTTTGGGCATTGAATTTACCTCCGAAGGTCCATTATCTAATAATGTAAAGACGCGGCACGCTACGTCTCTACAACCGTCGTACCTGATTAACTACCGCTATTCGTCAATGGCGCTTTTGGGTTATTTGTTTGGCAATTTGGGAGGCGCTGAGGGCATGCGCTACCAGGACTTGTCGTTCAAACTGAATTTCCCAACTAAAAATGCCGGTACGTTTACGCTCTGGGGGGTATGGATCAAAGACCATTATATATCACATGTTCAAAAAGATACTACGAAATGGGATGGCATCAATGGCGGAATTGGCGGAGCAGGCACTGATGTAGAGCTTTTAGGTTCGAATGCTGATTTTTGGCAAACGAAAGCCGTAGGAGGAATAGGACACCGGATTTTAATCGGCGAAAAGTCGTACCTCAAAAGCGCTTTGGTTGCCAATTACACCCAAAATAAAACGACGGGTGAATTTGTTTATCCGCGTCATGATTGGGAAAGCGTTCAAGCCATGGACATGAAAAATACAAACTACAACGTAGCTTTTAACACCTTTCTGAATACGAAATTCAGCGCAGCGCATACGAACCGGACAGGTCTTACCGTCACAGGGTTGTTTTATGACATAGATTATTGGCTTTTCCCGGACCTCTATGATCATCCGGGTTACCCCCCACAGGGCAAAATGATCAATTACACAAAGGATAAAGGCAACTCAATGGCAGTATCGGCGTACAGTCAGTCGTCGTTCCGGCTAACCAACCGCCTGACAGTCAATATGGGTCTGCATGGCATGTATTTTCGCCTGACTGAAAAAGCAGCCATCGAACCGCGCGGTAGCATCCGCTGGTCTGCCTTCCCGAAACACGCCTTCTCCCTGTCATATGGCAAACACAGCCGACGTGAAAATACGGACTATTACTTCCTCAAAACGCCCGAAACAGGCAACACATTGGTTAATAAAAATTTAGATTTCGCCAAAGCTGATCATTTTGTTTTATCCTACGACTGGTCTGCCTGCGAATATCTACGGCTGAAGATAGAACCCTATTATCAACGCCTGTACAATATTCCGGTAGAGAAAGGAAGCCATCTGTCGCTCATCAACCACTACGATTTCTTGCAGATGTTGCCAGCTTTGGTCAACGATGGGAAGGGACGCAACTACGGCATTGACATCACATTAGAACGTTATCTGCACGCGGGCTATTATTATCTGCTGACAGGCTCGGTTTTTGATTCGCGTTACAAAGACGGAAACGGCGTATGGCGGAACACCCGCTTGAACCGCAACTACATTGCCAATGCCTTAGGCGGAAAAGAATGGAAAATGGGACGACAAAGGCAAAATATCCTGAGCGCCAACCTGCGTTTTACAGTACAAGGCGGCGAGCGCTATATTCCGGTAGACTTTGAGGCGTCAAAAGCGGTCAGAAATCTTGTTTTTGACAATACGCGCGCCTACGAATGTCAGCATCCCACCGAGGTTTTATGCCACTTCACCGTTGGTTACAAAATCAACCGAAACAAACTGTCGCACGAGATTGCCCTGCAAATGATAAATGTCACAGGCAACAAAGAGTATTTCTATGTTTACGACTACGTTACCGACCAGCCCAAACTCTGCTCAGGCACAGGTTCGATACCTAACCTTTTCTATAAAATCCAATTCTAAATCAATTACGAAACGAAGTTCTTTTTCGAAGTGAAAAAAATACGAGTTATCAATTATGAACTTTCCTTGATGTTAAAATTAAAATAATGTGTCGCTTTACGAAGTGAAGCAATTAATAATTAAGAGAGATAGGCTGAAAGCCTTTATTCAAAAAACGTAGGGCAACGCCCTATGATAATAATCAAAAAAATCAAAGTATAAGATGAAAAAAATTATTATTGTGTTAATTATCAGTATCGTCAGTTTTGCCTGCTATTCACAGGAGACGAATGTCTATACATTTTTCCTGAATGTAGTGAACGATAACTTCAAGTTTCCGCTGATAGGCTTTGTAAACATGGCAAAAGGCGACCACAAAGGTGTTCAGTTGGGATTTGTCAACTGGAATGTCCGACATTTTTCAGGTATCCAAATGGGCATGGTCAATACGCTTGGTGCTGACTTGACCGGCGCGCAATTAGCGTATATCAACACCTCTATCCAGCAGGTTCGCGGTATTCAAATGGGTTTTATCAATTCTGCCGGTCAAGAGGTTCGTGGCGCGCAAGTCGGCTTTATCAATACCGCCTTGAACGAAGTGAATGGCATCCAAGTCGGCTTTATCAACACAGCAAAGCAAGGAGTAAACGGCATGCAGGTTAGTTTTGTCAATACCGCCCTGCAAACCGTAACCGGCGCCCAAATCGGTTATGTCAATACCGCCATACAAACGGTTGAAAAAGCACAAATCGGTTTTGTCAATACGGCTATCAAAGAATCGCACGGTCCGCAAATCGGTTTTGTCAATATCGCAAACCGAAAAAAATCAGGCATTCAGGTAGGTTTTGTCAATTATGCAGATACGATAGAAAAAGGCGTCCCTGTTGGTTTTTTATCTATTATCAGGCGGGGTGGATATTATGCGTTTGAGGTGGGTTATTCAGATTTTTTTCCGCTGACTGTCGGCTTCAAAACAGGCGTTGAAAAATTCTATACGACGCTTTATTTAGCTTACCGGCCTTCTGGGAAATCACCCAAGAACGTATATGCTTCGGGGTTCGGGTTCGGTTCCATTATTCCTCTGCAAAAATCGCTCTTTTTCAATCCCGAAATTCTTTCCATGAATACGATAGAGAAGAACAACCGACAACTAATAAGTTTTGTCCCGATGATGGGTGTTCATTTGAATAATCATCTCAGTTTAACGGCAGGCCCCACTGTGACATGGAGCAACAGTATCGAGGACAAAGACGTGCTGAAACCGGTATTTAACATAGCCGATTTTGATATTGACAAAAATAACCGTATTTTTGTGGGCGCAAAAGCCGGGCTTAGGGTTCGCTTTTAATAATTATGGATTACGAACAGTTATCAAAATTCTTTTCCGGCGAATTGTCGCCCGATGAAAAAGCGTCTTTGTTGGCTTCGCTTGAAGCTGATAAAGAGCTGTATGACGAAGCTGTCCGTCTGAAAAACAGTTGGGCAACTGCGCAGTTAGCCGATTCGCCGGACGACCGCGTTATAGCGCAGCAAGGATGGAACATGTTCACCCAGCGCCTAAGTAACAACGGCATCCTGCCGTTGCCAGCCACCCCTCCTGTAAAACAAAAAAAACAACTTCTCCCCACCTATTGGCGTATAGCCGCCGCCCTAGCGCTCCTAATAATCGTTCCCTTTTTTACCGCCTACCTCTTCTTCGACAAGAAGCCGGTCCCAGTTTACCAAACCCTGACAGTACCTGCCGGCCAATATACCCAACTAACGCTTTCGGACGGCTCGGAAATATGGCTCAACGCTTGCTCAAAGCTCGTCTATCCCGAAAAGTTTACTTCCAACAAACGCGAAATACAATTAGAAGGCGAAGGATTGTTCAAAGTGCAGGCCGACAAGAAAAAACCTTTTATAGTGAAAACCAAAGGACTAAACGTCATTGCTACAGGCACCCAATTTAATGTCACGGCATATCCCGATGAAAGCCAGACTACTACTTCTTTAATAGAAGGCGTCGTCCAACTGCAATCCGACAACAACAAGGGTTATGAACTAAAATCAGGACAGATAGCTGTTTACAATAAAAACGAACTTCGTATCACAGTAAAAAACACCGATACCGACCGACAGATTTCGTGGATTCACGGCGAATACCCATTCGAGGCAACATCTTTAGAAGACATCACCAAGCGACTTGAAAGGTATTTTAATGTGAAGTTTGTGTTCGAAGATGAATCACTGAAACAGCGAAAATTCACCGGCACATTTCATAAAAGCCAATCCATCGAACAAATCATGCTTGTCTTAGAAACCTCCAAAGTGAATTACAGGATAAATGATAATACTGTCTTTATTAAATAATTAAAAAAGAATTATTATGGAACTTTCATTAGATTTAAAAAAACGCTATACGTATGCCGACTATTTGACTTGGATGGATGACGTTAGGCGCGAGTTGATAAATGGTTTTATCAAATTGATGTCGCCTGCGCCACGAATGAGACATGCAGACGTCAGTTATAACATTTCTTGGTATTTGGGCGCAATTATCAAGCAGAACAAAGAAAAATGTAAAATTTTTAACGCTCCTTTTGATGTGCGTTTTCCAAAACAAGGCGAAACGGCTGACGATAAGATTGATACGGTAGTACAACCCGATATTTGTGTGGTTTGCGATTTGTCGAAATTGGATGACCGGGGCTGTTGTGGGGCTCCGGATATGATTGTTGAAGTGTTATCTCCTTCAACTCATAAAAAAGATATCACCGAAAAATTCGATTTATATGAAGCATCCGGCGTGAAAGAATACTGGATAGTTCACCCTTATGAGAAAGTAGTCCAGGTCTTTCTATTACAGGAAAACGGCAAATATGATGAAGGTACCACTTACGAATGGGGAGGTAATATTCCTGTTTATATCTTTAATAACCACCTGGTAGCCTTTGAAGATATCTTTGGCGCTTGATGATTGAATACGCTTCTATGATGAAATTTTTTCTTCTTTTCATCCTGTTGATTTTTTCCACTATAAGTTTTTCGCAGAGCCAAAATGTGACTATCCACCTGAAAAATGTAACCATAGAAAGTGTATTAAAAGAGATTGAAAAACAATCCGAATTTCGGTTTTTCTATGATTCCAATTTATTCAAAGCGAAAGATAAAACGAATGTATCATGGAATGCCATCAGTGTAAACGACGCATTATTGGAGTTGTTCAATAATAGCGGGATCACTTTTCGATGGGTTGACCAACAGATCGTATTGATTCCGGCAGAGCAGACAATCACCTCATTACAACAGCGTCCGACCCTTTCGGCGCCTCCCTCTGGCACTATCCATGGCGTTATTACCGATGCCGCTTCGGGGTTAGCCATCCCAAATGCCACTGTGATAGCGCTTTATTCAAATCCTCCACTTGGTACAACCACCGACCCATCCGGGTATTTCCGCCTGAACAATCTCCCTGTCGGACGCCGAGATATTCAAAGCAGCTTCATTGGGTATGAGCCGGTTCTGTTCAAAGATGTGATAGTCAGCTCAGGAAAAGACGTGTTTTTAGAGATCACTATGCGTGAAAACATCCAAGAGTTGGAAGAAATAACGGTCAGCCCAAAAATCAACAAAGAATCGCCCTTGAATCCGATGGCTTCGGCAAGCGCCCGCATGTTTAGTGTGGAAGAAGCCAACCGGTATGCCGGCGGGTTTGACGACCCAGCCCGGTTAGTGACCGCTTTTGCAGGCGTTGCAGGTATCATCAATAATAATGGCGTTGCCATACGCGGTAACTCACCCCAATTCCTTGAATGGCGGATAGAAGGCGTCGAGGCGGTCAACCCCACTCATTTCTCGGATAGAACCGGCATCGGCGGAGGTATCCTCACCGCTTTCAGCACACAGACATTGAACAACTCCGACTTCTTCACCGGCGCTTTTCCTGCCGAATTTGGGAACTCACTTTCGGGCGTTTTCGACATGCAACTGCGCAACGGCAATACACAACGTTACGAACATACCGCCCAGATAGGGATGCTGGGCGCTGAGTTTGCATCCGAAGGCCCGTTTAATACGGGCAAACCGGCGTCATACCTGTTCAACTACCGGTATTCATCCTTCAACTTTGTCGAAGGCTTGCTTGCCGCATTAGTGCCGGATATGACAGGACTGAACTACCAGGACCTGTCATTCAAAATGAATTTTCCAACTAAAAGCGCTGGAACTTTTTCTGTATGGGGCATCGGACTTATCAACCAATACAAACGACAGGCAGGTGAAAACATGACAAAATGGAAGGATATCTATGACAAAGAATCCGATTATCAACAAACAAAAGCTATTGGAGGGGTGGGACATAAAATCTATCTCGGCGACAAGTCCTATCTGAAAAGCGCTGTGGCATTCAATTTCCTAAAAAATAATTCTTCCATAACGGATATAACCGACGATGGAAGCAGAATCCCTGTGTCGGATATGAAAAACACAAACTGGAACATCACTTTCAACACCTTCCTGAATACCAAATTCAATATGTTTCATACCAACCGGACGGGCTTCCACATCACGGGTTTATTTTACAATTTAGACTACCTGATGAGTCCCGATATGCACCTGTTTCCACCGGACGAGATGGTCAATTACGTCAAGGACAAAGGTGGCTCATCAGCTTTATCGGGCTATAGCCAGTCGTCTTTCCGAATAAACAACCAATTAACAGTGAACGCCGGTATACATGGCAACTACTTCCGCCTCATCAACAAAGCAGTCGTTGAACCGCGCATCGGACTGCGTTGGTTTATCCTCCCACGCCTTACATTCGGACTGGCGTATGGCAAACACAGCCGGCGCGAAAATATTGACTATTATTTTGTGCAAACGAATAACATCCCCCTACCCCCTTCAAACGACGAACGAAGCGAGAGTAGAGAACGCTTGCGAGCTATTCCAAGCAAGGAGGAGTTCTTTTTACGAAGTGAAAAAAAGGGGGAGTTTAATAAAAAATTGGATTTCGCCAAAGCGCACCATTTTGTCGTTGCATACGACTGGTCGGTTTCCGAATATATTCGCCTGAAAGTAGAACCCTATTTCCAATACCTGTATCATATACCCGTCGAAAAAGGCAATCCGTTCTCGGTTATCAACCACCGCGACTTCTGGATGATGCTTCCACTAACCAACGACGGTAAAGGGAGAAATTTCGGTATCGAACTGACATTGGAACATTACCTCTACAAAGGCTACTATTACCTGTTCACGACGTCACTATTTCAATCCCGCTATAAGGACGGCGACGGCATCTGGCGTAATACGCGCCAGAACCGCAATTTCATCTTCAACGCCTTAGGCGGAAAAGAGTGGCGTTTGGGACGACAAAAACAAAACCTGTTACATGGCAGCCTTCGCCTGACGCTACAAGGTAACGAACGCTATGTCCCCATCGATGAACTCGCCTCCATAGCCGAGCAAAAAATTGTCTACAATTATGCAAAAGCCTACCAAACACCCCTGAAACCCGAATTTATCAGTCACTTCACACTCGGCTTCAAAATGAACCGCAAAACCTTAGCGCATGAGTTAGCCATAAAAGTAATCAACCTGACAAGTTACAAAGAGTTCGACGGCAACTACTACTACAACTACCGCGCCAACCGCCCCGAAAAATCCATCACCGCCGTCGCCATCCCCAACGTCAGCTACAAAATAGAGTTCTGAATAGTATCCACTTGGTTACAGCGCCTCAACCCAACTGCCAAGATGGTATTTTCCTTTGTAAAAAGAATATGAATCATGCCGGTTAGAACTTGGTTAGCCCAAAATATCCTTTTTTCTTTTGGATATTGATTTTTTTTGTAATTTTGCCGTCGTATTTTTTGAAAAATGATTAATTATTTTAAAAATGAACAATAACAATACAGTGTCTACGGACATATTAATCATCGGCGGCGGCCCATCTGGACTATCCACAGCAATAAGACTTGCCGATTTATTGAAACAAAAAGGATTAGAACGAAGAATCCTGCTGATAGAAAAAGGCAATGCCATCGGTAGCCATATCTTGTCGGGCGCAATTATCTGCCCTAAGGTCTTTAAAGAATTACTTCCGGAGGCGGCTTTTGACGAAATCCCTTTCATCACGAAGGTACATGAGGATGCTTTGTATCTGATAAGCAAAACTAAGAAGATTAAATCTCCCCTTGCTCCGCCTTACATGGGTAATAAGGGCAACTATTTAGCCTCCTTAGGGGATATTTGCCGCTTCTTAGCTGCCAAAGCCACAGAGAAAGGGGTAGAGATTTACACCGGCTTTGCGATGAGCGAGCTGCTTTACGACGAAAACGGAAAAGTAATCGGCGCCAAGACCATCGCCCCCGGCGTTGACCATCACGGCGAGCCGTTGGAAAATTATCAGCCCGGCAGTTTGGTAGAAGCCAAACTGACCATCCTCGCCGAAGGGACACGCGGCAGTCTGACCAAAAAACTGATAGAGAAGTTCGACCTGCAAAAAGGGAAAAACCCGCAGATTTATTCGTTAGGCTGCAAAGAACTCTGGTGTGTGCCCGAAGGACGTATCAAACCGGGCGATGTCTACCACACAATGGGATACCCGGCAACGCAGAACGACGTGTTCGGCGGCGGATTCATCTACGGATTAAACGACGATAAAATAGCGGTGGGTTTAGTACTTGGGCTTGATTATCCCGATCCGACATTCGACATCCACAAGGCTTTCCAACTGTGGAAAACGCACCCTGTAGTCGCAAAATTCCTGAAAGATGGAAAAATGCTCGAATACGGCGCAAAGACATTACCCGAAGGTGGCTGGTATTCATTACCCAAACTGTATACCGATAATGCGTTAATCGTCGGCGATAGCGCCGGATTTTTAGCAATGCCCGCACTCAAAGGTATCCATCTCGCCATCTATTCAGGTTTGTTAGCCGCCGAAACTGCCATGACCGCCTTAGAAAAAAACGACTTTTCGGAACAAACCTTACAGTTATACGAGGAGTTAGTTCGAAAAAGCCCCATCTTTAAAGAATTACATTGTGTTCGCAATTTCCGGCAGGGATTTTTGAACGGTATGATTCTTGGCGCCTGCAACTTCGGTACTCAATTAATAACTTGCGGCGCCGGCTTCTTTGGCAAACTCAAATCACACCCCGACAGCCAAACGACCAAAACACTGGCCGCCTTCCGGAAAAAACTCTTCAAAGATAAAACCGCCTCCTTTGAATTTGACAAGGAACTGACCTTCGACAAGCCTACCGACGTCTATTTCTCCGGAGCGCTCCACGACGAAAAACAGGTACCACACCTGCAAGTCAACAACCCCGAAACCTACAGCGCCATCAACATCAAAGAATACGACGCCCCCTGCCAATACTACTGCCCCGCCGAAGTGTACGAACTCCACACCGACAAATCGGGACATAAGGAGCTGCGCATCCACTTCGAGAACTGCCTCCACTGCAAAACCTGCGACATCAAAGAACCCGTCGACGGCATCACCTGGAACGTCCCCAACGGCGGCAACGGGCCTGAGTACAAAAACATGTAAGGTTAGATATGGTAAAAATAACGGTGAGGGATACGGAAGTGACAGTGATTCAAGGTATTTGGGAACAAATATTCAATCCGGATTTTAATTATGGCGAATTCGCCCTAATTAAAAGTCAGGCTGGTTTTAATGATATAATTACAAATTGAAGGTTCATGGCAAAAATAACGGTAAAAGATACGGATATAATATGGTATAAAAAGGGGATTGAAGACTATATTTCTTTGACCGACATTGCTAAAGTCCGCGATAGAGATAATCCTGCTCAAATTATTAGTTTATGGCTAAGAACTTACAACACGATAGAATATATCGGTTTGTGGGAACTGCTAAACAATCCTGATTTTAAACCCCACATTTATGAGGGGTTTAAAAATGAGTCAGCCAAGCCTCATTTTTGGATGTCGCCACAAAAATGGATTTCCGAAACAAATGCAATTGGTATAAATTCAAAATCAGGCCGTTATGGCGGAGGAACGTATGCACATTCGGATATTGCATTCAAGTTTGCAGCCTGGATTTCAGCAGAATTTGAACTTTACCTTGTAACTGAATTTAAACGACTGAAATATGAAGAACAAAAGTCGTTAGGCTGGAGTGCCAAGCGAGAATTAGCTAAAATTAACTGCCACATTCATACCGACGCCATAAAGCACAACCTAATCCCTGCTGAACTAACGCCTTTGCAAACTTCCATTATCTATGCCAATGAAGCCGATGTATTAAACATCGCATTGTTCGGCATGACTGCTAAAGAATGGAGAGAAACCAATCCTGATTTAAAAGGTAATATCCGAGATTATGCAACCATTAACGAACTGATTTGCCTTTCGAATATGGAGAACCTGAATGCGGTTTTTATAAACGAAGGGTTATCTCAAAAGGAAAGGTTGATTAAGTTGAATCAGATTGCTATTCAGCAAATGAGGGTATTAACGGAAGTGGAGAGCAGGAAAATGTTGAAGTAGTTTGTCGGTCCGGTTTTAATTATACCGAATTCGGTACAATTAAAACCGGTCAGATATTAAAAGATGTCAATTGTAAGTTAAAGGTTTATGGCAAAAACAACGGTAAAAGATACGGATATAATAGGGAATAAAAAGAGGCTTGAAGACTATATATCTTTGATTAAGTTGAATCGGATTGCTATTCAGCATAATTCTAAACCCCTCGATTTC
>CAYUAK010000069.1:0-22154 GCA_964442765.1 uncultured Tannerella sp.
TATACACCCTGAATAGTTACCAACAAAGGCTTTCAGCCTTTTGGAAATGTTAAAACAATTATAATCAAACAGATACAAGATAAATACCTATTGTTATTGTCTGTTAGTTAAAACGTTACAATGATGTGCGAAACATTTGTAGGATTAGTATTAAAAACTATATCCCCTTCTTGCCAAGAGCCAGCAATGGGCGCAGCCGGCGCTTTACATTCAATATTTTTACCGTTGTATTTCAGAGCAATGATATTTGTATTAATGGCCGAAATGTGTTCGGATAAAGTTTTCCACTTGAACCCACAGATTGATATTCCATTATCGTAAATATAATGTCCGCCGGTAATTGGGACAAAGCTGATTCTTCGTTGCAAGTAACAAACTAACGCCAAGTCGAGAATCGGTTACTTGGCGCGATAGGTTTTTCCTATAAAGGAGATGGACTGGCGGTTTACGGAGGTGACGTTAATAGATGTGTAGCTATTCAGGTGAATGTGAAGCATGTACTGCAGCCGGTCGTCTTCCGATTTTGTTTTGAACTTTACTATTACATCGCCTTTTTTATCAAAAGTGGATTGAAAATCGGTAATTGTCGAATTGAAAATTAACCCGTCTCCTCCGCCATAAGGGACGCTGTACACCCTTCCGAAAAAGGGAAGATATGATTTTACCTCATCACCGTTTATCGTTAATGAATAGGGAGATGTAAGCGGAAACGACCTGCCTCCCATGGGAATCGCGCGGTCTACCTCCACAACAAAATGCCGATTTTCGATTGCCTCACGTATTTCTACCTCTTTAGCGGCTCTTTCTTCCTTAGACAGGCCTTTGGTTGTAGAACATGCTGTCATTAATACTGAAAGAAATAACACGAATGCTGTTAAACAGTTTGATTTGTTCATAGTGCAATTTAATAATTTTTAGCGGTTGTCAATTTTTTCGGGATACAAGTCATGGCTCTGAAGGCGAAAAGCGGCCATCTCCTCGTACTTGGTACCGGGGATACCATAATTACACCAAGGGTCAATACTGATACCTCCACGCGGTAGAAATTGACCCCATACTTCTATATACTTGGGCGCTAACAGCGTAATCAAGTCTTTCATGATGATATTGACGCAATCTTCATGAAAAGCGCCGTGATTACGAAAGCTAAAAAGGTACAGTTTCAATGACTTGCTTTCTACTAAATGGAGCGCCGGAATATAGCTGATGTATATAGTAGCAAAATCGGGTTGTCCGGTTATCGGACACAAGCTCGTAAACTCCGGGCAATTAAATTTGACGAAATAGTCATTTTCCGGATGTTTGTTGGAAAACGATTCCAAGACCGAAGGGTCGTAACTCGTCGGATAAACTGTATGTTGTTCGCCTAATTTCATAATTTATTTATTATTAATAATTGTTTTGACATCCTCGTCCAACCGTATTTTCAAATCGTTGAACATCCCCCTGCCCCCTTGCCTGTCGGCAGACAGAGCTTTAAAGAGGGAGTTTAATTCACTTAGACTGAAACAAATACTCCCCAGACCCTATCTCAACCACCAGCGAACCTCCAATTTCTCTCACCGAATGAACCCCAGACATAGATGCATCAACCTGAACCCCAAAACGTGAAGGCAGTTTAACGGTAGCCGTCGTATTAGCCGGAATAGACACTTTCCAAGTCAGCTTATTCCCTTCCCGTGACCAATGGCTATCAATCTTCCCGTAAGACGAATCAAAAGAAGCGTTCACAAAGCCCAATTTCTCCGGAAAGACCGGTTCCATCCACAGCTTTTTAAACCCAACGGCTGAAGGGTCGCACTTTATCCCTGCCAGGTCCTCATAAAACCATATCAGCAGATCGCCCAACAGCATGACATGGTTATGCGAATTCATCGCAGGGTCGGCTGTATCGCCGTTCCAGAGCTCCCATATAGTCGTAGCATCGCGGCGAATCATATACCCCCACGAAGGATAGGTCTCATTTGTTACAATTTTATAGGCTAATTCAAGGCTGCCATGCTCGGTCAAGCCGCGCATCAAATGCTGAATACCCAGCACGCCGACACTGACATGTCCTTTGCAGTCGACTTCCGTCTTTTCCACAATATTGGCGAACACCTTTTCCGCATATCCATCCGGCACAAGTCCAAGCCTTAGCGATAACAAGTTGGCTGTCACTGTGTTGTTGTCATATTGGGCAGTCTCCGCATTAAAAAACCGCTTGTTATAAGCCTCTTTTATCTTAGAAGCAAGCTCCGCATATTCCTGTGCATCGGCGGGGAATCCGTTCATTACCGCAAACTGCTGCATCAGTTGCAAAATACTGTAAAACACCGTCGTACTTAAAACTTGTCCGCTTGTTTTACGGGAAGGGTCTTTTGCATGTATCAGTTCGGGCGATTCGGGCGGCATACACCAATCGCCATACGTATCTTTCATCAGGATATAGTCTTGCATAGCCGTCTCTGTCTGATGTTGCACCCAGCGTTTCATGGAAGGATAACGCGCTTTAATAGATGTAGCATCGCCAAACTGCCGATACAGCATATCTGTTATATAAAAATAGGCCGAAGGCCAGGTCACGTCGTCATTGAAAATCGTCCAATATCGGGGCGACACAACCGATATACTGCCCGCTTCGTTCATCGATTCTTCGATGTCGACCAACCATTTCTTATACAGTAGCGCGTTATTAAAGATAAAACTTTCGCCGTAAGCGCCTGTTGCCCTGTCGCCTAACCATCCTAATCGCTCGTCCCGCTGCGGACAGTCGGTAGGCATCCCCCGATAATTGCCGCGTATACCCCAATACGCATTCTGATGTATCTTATTGATAATCTCGTTGGACGTCTCAAAAACGCCGGTAGTAGCCATTGCATCATAAACGACTTTGCCGGTAAAATCAGCTTTTGTCGGCGCATAATCCAACCCAGCTATTTCCGCATAACGGAAGCCATGATATACAAACAGGGGTTCCCATTCAAACCGTCCGTCTTTCGCCGGCGTATATACATCTGTCACTAACGCACTGCGTATATTATCCAAATAGAGCTCCGTCCCGTTATCTTTTAACACTTCGGCAAACCGCATGGTGATGGGTTTATCCTTTTTGCCATTCAGCCGTACCTGCAGCCACCCAACCAAGTTTTGGCCTAAGTCAACGATATAGCGCCCTTCGCCAACATCTTTAACCGAAACAGCTTTCAATTCTTCCATCACTTTCAGACTTGGGGCTGGTTGCGCTGTCAATTTCCCTTTGGGCGCTTCCATCTGCGCGGCTTTCTGCCAATTAGAAGCATTATATCCCGTTTCTGCCCATCGGCCCAATTCCAAGCGCGCATCGTATTTCTCTCCGTCAAACTCATTGTTTTCGGTGATAGGGCCTTTGTTGGTGGCTTCCCATGTCTCATCTGTCACGACGGTCGCACGTTTGCCGTTCTCGTACTCAATTTCTATTTGCGCTATCAGACGCGGCAGCCCGAACCCTACCATCCCCCGCTGGCGCATCGTCTGAAAACGCCCGTTCCCTAACGCCACCCCAATGGCATTGGCGCCCTTTTTGACGAAGGACGTTATATCATACGTCAGAAACGGAACCGAAGCGTCATACCAAGTAGGGAGAGGCCCAAAGACATCGTCCCCTACCCTTTTGCCGTTCAGATAACAAACCGAAGAACCTACGCCTGACACATACAAGACCGCACGTTTGGGCTTCGCTTCTACATCGAATTGCTTTCGTAGATACCGGGCGCTTAGTTTTGTCCGGTTATTATCCACCTTCAAGCTTTCCGTGTCATTGATACCTATCCACTTCGCTTTCCAATCGCTGTCTTTTAGAAGCGCCACCGACCAGCGTTGAACCGCGCTTCGCGCCGTTTCTCCCTGATTGGTCTGGATAGTAACCTGCCAATAATAGGCTTTCCCCGATTCTAACGGTTTGCCCGCATACGCAATTAACTGGGAGCGGTCTGAACCAACCTGAACGGCACTCCACAATAAATTCTTCCCTGCCTTCAAATCTTTCTCCGAAGCAGCTACATCAATCTTATAGGATGTCTGCATCACATCGGGTAAGCAACTCGTCACTTTCCACGAAAAATGAGGAACCGCTGTCCCTATACCTTCAGGATTGGTACGCATCTCAGTTTTTAAATCCACTAACTGGATATTTTCTGTCGTACAACTCACTACTCCCAGAATGAATAATGAGAACATAATCATCCGATTAACCATTGTATTCTAAGTATTAAAGTTAAAAAAGTCATAATAATTTTTGCAAAAATACCACTTCTTTTTGATATATTCATTTTTCTGTCGTAACTTTGTACTCAAAATCATTTATCAATCAAATAAAAATTCTCAAGTTATGGCCAGATTTAACAAATTACAGGTTTTGGATGCTATCATCCGTACAGGCATGGTACCTGTGTATTACAACAAAGATGCAGAAACTGCAAAAAACATCCTCAAAGCGTGTTATGCCGGAGGCGTCCGCGCTTTCGAGTTTACGAACCGCGCCGACTTTGCGCAGGAGGTTTTCGCAGAGCTTGTCAAATTTGCAATAAAAGAATGTCCTGATATGATCATGGGTATCGGTTCTATCGTGGATGCGCCTACCGCCTCGCTCTATATCCAGTTGGGCGCCAATTTCGTCGTTGGCCCTATCTTCAACCCCGATATTGCGAAAGTATGTAACCGCCGCCTGATCCCCTATACGCCGGGATGCGGCTCGCTGTCAGAGATTGGCTTTGCACAGGAGCTGGGATGCGACCTGTGCAAAATATTCCCTGCCGGAAGCGTCGGCGGCCCTTCTTTTGTCAGCAACATCATTGCCCCGATGCCCTGGACAATGATCATCGCCACCGGCGCCGTCGAACCCACCGCAGAAAACCTCTCCAAGTGGTTCAAAGCCGGCGTCACCGCCGTAGGTATGGGTTCCAAACTGTTCCCCAAAGAAGCCATCGCTACCGGTAACTGGCAAGTCATCACCGATTTATGCATTCAATCCTTAGCGTACATCCAACAAGCCAAAGACTAAGAAAATTACACGATTGTATGGGAAAATTTATTCAGGTTGTTTTGTTATCGGTTTGCTTTACTTCGGCTTTTGCAGAGGTGAACGAATGGAAAGGGAAGTGGATCAGCTTTGAACATGCGCAAAGCGAACCTAATACGTGGTATGTTTTCAGGAAAAATGTCCGGTTGGACGAAGTCCCGAAATCACTAACGGCTTGTATAGCTGCGGATTCGAAGTACTGGCTTTGGATTAATGACCGGTTGGTTGTCTTTGAAGGCGGGTTAAAGCGGGGGCCGGCGCGTAATGCTACCTATTACGATGAGGTCGAAATAGCGCCTTTTCTCACGGATGGGAATAATACCATTGCCGTACTTGTCTGGTTCTTTGGCAAAAATGGATTCAGCCATGTCAGTAGCGGATTAGCAGGGCTTTGGTTTGAAGCGATAGCGCCCGGCATCGAAATTATCTCGGACGGCACTTGGCGAGGCATGGCTTACGATGCTTATCAAAATACCGAAGCGCCACATCCTAATTATCGCTTGCCCGAAAGCAACATACGCTTTGATGCGAGGAAGGCGTTGGTTGACTGGAACAAAAAATCTTTTTCGGGCAATCTGAACCGTCCGATGATTATCAATGACATCCGCGATGTGCCTGTCGGACAGTTGGTTAAGCGCCCTATTCCGCTTTGGAAAGATTATGAATTAAGCGATTATCAAGAAGTTAGGAGGAAAGGGGACACATTGATCTGTCGATTGCCGTACAACTGCCATATCACTCCTTATTTTAAGGTAAAAGCTACGGCTGGGGCGATGATTAAGATGCAGACTGATAACTATTTAGGAGGTAGTGAGCCGAATGTGCGCGCCGAATATATCACACGGGACGGGGAGCAGGAATACGAAAGTCTGGGCTGGATGAACGGGCATGAGGTATGGTATATCATACCGCATGGGGTGGAAGCGCTGGTAGTAAAATATCGTGAGACAGGTTATAACGCGGAATTTGTGGAGCCGTTTCGGTGCAATGATCCGTTCTACAACGAGCTGTGGAAACGCTCTGCTCGCACGTTATATGTCACCATGCGAGACACTTACATGGACTGCCCCGACCGCGAAAGGGCACAATGGTGGGGCGATGTAGTGAATGAGTTAGGCGAAGCCTTTTATGCGCTGGCACCCTCTTCGCATCAGTTAGCGCTAAAAGGTATTCACGAACTGATGAACTGGCAACGCTCCGACGGGGTGATTTTTGCACCCGCCCCGGCAGGGAACTGGAACCGTGAGTTGCCGCTACAGATGCTGGCTTCGGTAGGGTGGTACGGTTTTTATACCTATTATTATTACAGCGCTGACAGCAGTTTTGTTCCCGTTATCTACGATAGGTTAAGAACTTACCTGCATCAGGTTTGGAAAACAGACGAAAAAGGGTTAGCGATAGCGCGAAGCGGCGATTGGAACTGGGGCGACTGGGGCCAAAATGTGGATATTGGCGTCTTGACCAATTGCTGGTATTACCTGGCGCTGAAAGCGGAAAGGGCGTTTGCACTTCAGCTAGGGAAAAATGCTGACGCAGAAGAGATACTAAGTATGATGCGAAAGATAGAAGAAAACTTTGATGCAAAGTATTGGACAGGGGCTGCTTATCGCTCACCGGACTATAAGGGCGCCTACGACGACCGCTCACAGGCGATGGCTGTGGTGGCGGGGTTAGCATCGAAAGACAAGTATCGGGTTTTACGGAATGTGCTGAGAAAGGAATTTCATGCCAGTCCGTATATGGAGAAGTATGTCATGGAGGCTTTGTTCGTGATGGACGACCCTTCCTTTGCACTGGAACGTATGAAAACGCGGTATGAGAAGATGCTATCCTATCAGAAGTATACTACGCTCTTCGAGGGCTGGGGGATAGGTGCGGACGGGTTTGGCGGCGGAACGATAAACCATGCCTGGAGCGGTGGAGCGCTTACGATGCTGAGCCAAAAGGTGTGCGGCGTTGAGCCTACCTCGCCAGGGTTTCGGACTTTCAAGGTGACGCCACAGTTGGGGTCTCTCAAAGAGGCTTCTACTAACATTGCTTCTGTTTACGGGGATATTCACGTTGCTGTGGATGTTAAAGGGAAACGAATGACTGTAATGGTGACAGTGCCAAAAGGGGGAGTTGTGGAGGTCGTTTTTCCTAAGGGGAAAAGGGTATATGCGGGGGCGGGGAGTCATATTTTTGAGGGAGAGTAGGAGCTTTCAGCACAGTTTTTTCAGCACAGAGATACAGAAAGACAAAGAGTTACACAGAGATTATTAATATAAAGGACACAGAGATTATGGGAAGAATTTATTTAACGTTTGTTATTGCTTTATTGATGCCGGTGGCGCGGGGGCAGGTGTCGATGGAAGAGAGGTTGAAACAGCATGTTTATGCGCTGGCTGACGATTCGCTTATGGGACGAGAAGCCGGCAGTGAATATGCGAGAAAAGCAGCCGACTATATCGTTGCTCAATGGAAAGAAATAGGGCTAAAACCATTAGTAGGGGATTCCTATTTTAGACCGTTTCAAAACAATCGCTATCAGAACCTTGCTGCGGTTGTTGAGGGGAACGACCCGCTTTTTAAAGACGAATATATTGTTGTTGGCGCACATTATGACCATCTTGGGAAAGGCGTTGACAACAAAGGAAAATCTGTTATTTACAACGGGGCCGATGATAACGCTTCGGGTGTCGCTACCCTGATTGAATTGGGCCGACTTTTACAGGAGAGACAGTTTGATTTGAAGCGTAGCGTTGTGCTGATTGCTTTTGATGCTGAAGAGCTTGGCCTGTACGGCTCTAATGAGTTTGCTTCTAACCCGCCTTTTCCAACTGAAAATATCAAACTGATGCTGAGTATTGACATGGTGGGGTGGTATAAAAAAAGCGGGTATGTCAAGTTTGAGGGTTTGGCCACCTTCAAAAACGGAAAACAATATCTGCTCGACGAAAAACTGATTCCTGCCGGACTGAACATCAAAACGCATAATTTTGAAAGAAGCCTGTTTACCGGCACCGATACGAAAGGCTTTGCGGAGAACAAAATCCCTACAATGGCTGTGACAACGGGTCTCAAGTCACCCTATCACAAACCGGAAGACATGGCACATCTGATTGACTATGAGGGGATGGCGAGTATTGCCGAATATCTTGCTAATTTGATTCAAGCCATTTCGCAAGACAATACTTTTGAGGCTTCGGGCAAAATAGCGCCCAAACATAAAGCGGCTGAGAGATTGTTTGTACTTGGAGCGGCTGTCAATATCGGTTCTAATTATCATCATTATACGGCAGGTGCGCTGAACGGCAAATCGGCTTCCGCGTTTGGCGTCGGACTGAATGGGCAGTTTAATTTGAAGTTTTTGGGTATACGTCCGGAGGTGTACTACGATTATATCGCTGCCCGCTATCCGTTAGGGAAAATCACTACCCATGCTATAACCGTACCTCTCAATCTGCTGCTGCAAGCGCAAGCACAGTCAATAGGAGGCATGGCCGTTTTTGCAGGACCTTATTACAGTTACAAGTTTAAAGGACAACAAGGAAGCGCTTCGCTTGACTTCGACCATATCTTTAACAGGGAGGAAGCAGGCCTGAATTGGGGTTTGGAACTGCGGGTCTTCAACTTGCGCATGGGATTCACTCACAGGAACGCCTTAACCAATTTCACCCGTGAAAAGAACGCCGATGATGCACATATTCGCAACAAAACATCGTTCTTTTCTTTAGGGTATGTTTTTTGACTAATGCAGGTCTTAAACACAGAGACACAGAGATACAGAGTTTCACATAGTAATGGGATTTGTATCTTGCTCTCAGTAAGTACGGCTAATATTTAAACTTGCCGCCGCCTAAGAACTCTCTTAATAAGGATGTGCCGGAAAGTTCGTTCTCGTAAATCGGTTTGAAGTATTTAAGGAAGCGAAGCAGCCGGTGGGCTTCCGAATATTCGTCCTCATTTTCGTTCACTTCATACAGTATTGGCTCAGCAAAGGGACGCAGAGCAGCCAACTCATATATCATGGCGCTGTTAAACAACTCGTCGGCATTTTCCTGATAGGGGAATATCCACTTATCTTCGCCCCGTCGCACGCTCGGCCACCTGGAGATTGTGTCTTTGGCAGAATACCCTCGAAACCGGTAATCGCGCACGATACGTCGTAATAAGCGGTTATCGGTTGTAGGTATCCAGTTATGTCCGTCTAACGAAATGGTTGTTAGCGCAGAAACATATATCCTGAATAGTCGTTCGGACGGTATATTGTCGGTCAGCTCTGGGTTCAGGCCGTGAATACCTTCCAATAATAAAATGGAATTATTGCGCATTTTTAATTTATTCCCTTTGAAGATACGGACGCCGGTCGAAAAATTGTAGGCTGGTAATTCTATCTCTTCGCCGGCAATAAGACGTTGCAAGTCCTTTTTAAAATAAGGCAAATCAATGGCATACAACGATTCGAAATCATAATGACCGTTTTCATCTTTCGGCGAATCAACCCGGTTTAAATAATAATCGTCGAGCGAGATAGCAACCGGATGAAGCAGGTTGGTTATAAGCTGTATCTCTAAGCGTTTGCAGAAGGTCGTTTTCCCCGACGACGAAGGCCCTGCTATTAACACCACGCGCACACCGTCTTCTTTGTAGCTTTTCGCAATTTTCTCGGCAATAAAAGCGATACGTTTTTCCTGTATCGCTTCAGAGACCATCACCACTTCGCTGGTACGTCCGGTTCGGATAGCCAGGTTTAAATCGCCGACATTATCCAACCCCACAGTGCGTTGTATCTCAAAGAAACGTTTATATTCCTCGAACATCATATCTTGCCGTACCACAGGATTCAATTCTGTCGGGTCGTCCGATTTGGGGACGCGGAGCAATAACCCTACATCGTAAGGGACAATATCAAACAGGTGAATATATCCGGCCGAAGGCGTCAAGCATCCGTAGAAATAATCGATATACCCGTCCAACTCATAGTAAGACGCATAAGACAAACCCGCTGTTTCTAATAAAAGCGCTTTGTCGTCCATTCCACGCTCGCGGAAAAGCGTCACCGCTTCGTCGTTACGCATGGTTTTCAATGCAAACCGCCTATCGGCATCGATGATCTCTTTCATGCAGTTTTTTATTTGACAGATAGCCTCTTCAGTTATCTTTTCCCTATCGGCGAAAGCGCAATAAAAGCCCTTCGATATGGAATGTTCAAAAGTAAACGGCCTGCCAGGAAAAAGCATGCGAATGGTTTTAGCAAGTATAAAACAAAGCGTCCGGACGTATGTCCGAAAGCCGGCAAGCTCAGTATAGTCCAAAAAGACAACGTCTTTAGACTGCCAGCAGCGATAGGTAAGCGTCCGTAAACGGTTATTGACACGGGCGCACAAAGGGCGATAGGAAAGCGGCGTCCCTACCGCCTCATAAACCTCAATCAAGGACGAACCGGTCAAAACCTCCTTGCGGACGTCGTTGTTCCTGCAATAAATCGTAATAAATTCTTCGTTTTTTGACATTCGTAAGCATATTAAAATGCAAAGATACATGTTTTTTGCGATTATCAAAAAATACACTACTTTTGTTGTGGATTTTTAAACATTTTACGAACGAAATGTCGATGAAACCAAACCAAATAAAATGATTATTAAAAACATCCCCCTGCCTGTTGGCAGACAGAGCTTCAAAGGGGGAATTAAAATAATAAAAAGATGAAAAGATTTTTTTCGATATTTTTTATAGTTGCTTTTGCTTTTGTTCAAGGGGCGATTTCACAACTTGCATCTTCGGCGCTGCCTTATCAGGATTTATCACATGACAGCAAGGTGTTTGGGAAGGCAAAATTCTACCGGCTCTATTTGCCGCAAAACTACGGCCAATCAGCTAAACGGTATCCGGTGATTTACTTTTTTCATGGATGGGGCGGCCGGTACCATAAAGACCCAAGCGCCAAACCCGAATATGAACTGTTAGGTGAATTGGTTGATAAGTATCAGGTTATAATGGTAATGTGGGACGGCAGCATGGAGGAATCAGAGCCAAGGCCCTATAACACAGGCAATCACGCTGATATAAAGTATCCGGTTCAGATGAAGGATTATTTCCCTGAGTTAGTTGATCATATTGATGCGAACTACAGGACGCTTGCCGACCGCTACCACCGGGGCATCATCGGTTTCAGCATGGGCGGGTTTATGTCGATGGTTACGGCAGGCAAATACCCGCACAAAGTATCGGCAATAACCAATATGGTGGGCAGCCCCGAATTTTTTCTCGGATACCCTGACAATCATACGTTATTCCCGCTTCGTTATCTATTTGACAACCTGAAAGATGTATCAGTAAGGCTGCATAACATGGATAATTGCCCGTTGGTGTATCTGAATACGGAAATAAAAAACGCGGCGGCGTATGAAGGACGGACGGATTTCGAATATTGGATGGGTATTGGCGACCACAAAGCGGACGAACCCGGCGAGACAAAGGTCTTCGAAATGGCTTTTCAGTTTATCGTCAACAGGTTTCGACATCCGATAGCGCCGCACAATTCCTGGTCGCATTACGACATCTATCCGGAATTTGACTTATGGGACTATTCGGTGAAAAGCAACAAAGACGAACCCGGTTTCATCTATCTCCATAACGTGACGCCTGCCGGTTTTGGTTTCTACACCCGCCAATGGGTACCCGACGGACCTTTACTGAAAAACTTCCAGGCTACAGTCACTACCGCCCCGCTTTATAAAAAAGGGCAAGTTTATGATGTAATTTTGTACCGACAAGGAGATGCTAATCCTGTGTTACGAAAAGAGAAAACCGGACACGACGGGCGTTTAAAAATCGACTTGACTGGCGAAGGCTGCGAGGTCAGTATCTCCCATAAATCACAACCGGCTGATTTTGTTGTTCTTTCTCATCAGTTAGACAACAACAAAAGATACATTCGCGTTAATGAGAAAAATGAGTTGACGCTTACCATTTTAAATAGAGGCGGCTCGAAGTTTGAAGGGAAAAAAGTTAAACTATCTGTAAAATGTGCCGACCCGTCGGTTGGACTTACGAATGCTTTGCAGGAAATTACTACGGACAAGAATGGAAGAGTAATCCAAAGCCGGCCAATCCATATAGCCTGCACCAAGCAGCCGCCTTCTGACGCCTCGCCGGCGTGGCTCAAATTGAACGTACAGATAAGTTTCGGCAAAGATGTCTTTGACGATGCTATCACCACGCCGGTGTTCTTTGATGTTCCCTATTTTTCTGACATCCGAATCGACGATGGCGTAGCAGTAAAAGATAAGGCAATCGGAAAAGGGAACGGAAACGGCCAGGCGGAAGCGTCCGAGTTTATCATGCTATACGAAAATGGCCGCCGTTTGCGTTTATATACGGACGACCCTTACGTCGAAGCTGCTTCGGAAACAGTTTTCGACGAAACGCTAAAAGGGATATGGGCTGATGGCTATACGCTTAGCTCTGTCGTAAAAATTGCCGATAACTGTCCATCGGGGTATACAATAGAATTTTTAGCCAACTATGAAACTAATACCTATATGCCCATTCGCCGTGATGTGCATTGGGGAAAAGTGAAGGTGGTTGTCGGCAGGAAGGAATCCCAATAGGGATTAAAGGTTGGTAGAAAGACAAAATAAACATCCCCCTGCCCCCGTTTCTTCCCTTCGGAAAGAGACACATTGATCGATTTTCAGAGGAAAGTTCAAAGGGGGAATTAAAAAACTGAAAACTATGATAAAAATCATTTACAACCCCGGCCAGGCTTTCCGGGAATTAAAAGAGGCGGAAAAATTTCCGCTGATGAGCCTGTTGATATTATTGACGATAGCGCTAATCAATAATATCCTGTTAATACCGGTAACGACCAAAATCATCGAACTGACATTTTCGTCCATGCCTATAAGCGAAACGCAGATGGAATTTACGATGGCTTTGATGTATAAAATGCGTTACCTGCAAGTGTTAGGGTCAATTTTTTCGTATATGTTTATGCTGGTAGCTTATACGCTGCTCATTTGGGTTCTAACGAAGATTACAAAGATTAAACTGTCATTTGGGAAGGCTTTTGAACTAATGATTAACTGCTGCTTTGTGCTTGCGGTTGGAGGATTAATAAACACCATTATACTCTATGCAAGGGGGCTTGAAAACATCACAAACATGTATGAAATTTCATTAACCGGCTTGAATTTGTTTACCTCAACAGAAAGTGTCGGGGTGGTCTTTTATACCTTTCTGTCATTAATCAATCCATTTTATATCTGGTTTCTGGCGCTCCTAACGATTGGATTGATGAAGATAGCTGAGACGAAATTGAATAAAGCCTTTATAACCGGAATTATTTTTTGGATAATAATTATCGCTTTTCCGGTTGTTATGATTTTCTTCTCTCAAGTGGTGATGAAAAGCAGAGGGTTAATGTAGCTAAGATGAGAATCCTGACCAATCTAAGGGAACTGTTACACGAGGTCTATTCGTCTGTAAAACAGCATAAAGTACGTTCAATCATGACAGGCTTCAGTATAGCTTGGGGTATTTTCATCTTGATAGTATTACTAGGGGCTGGCAATGGTTTTCGGAGCGGTATGCTGGCCATGTTCAGCGGCTATGCTTCTAATAGCATCTGGATAACAGGCAGTAACGTATCGAGAGCTACCAATAACGGATTACCGGTTGGTTCGCAGGTATGGTTCGATGACGAGTTAGTAAAAAAAGCGGAAATGAGGTTTGCCGAAATCATAGAGACCGCTACCGAAATCAGTTTGCCAAGAAATAACCCGATAACCTATAAAAATAATCCGGGCTGGTTCGAGGTGAAGGGCATCAGTGAAAACTATATGAACATCAAATCGTTAGAAGTGGAAAAAGGACGGCTGTTAAACCGTTACGATTACCTTGAGCGACGCCGGTGTTTGGTTATTGGCGAGCGTGTCGGCGAAATCCTTTTCGGCAACGAAGAGCCGGTAGGTAAGTATGTTCAGGTAGAGGGTGTTATGTTTCAGGTCGTAGGCGTTTTAAAAGGGGGAACGATTTTCAGCCTTATGGAACAAAACAGCATCTATACAACGTCCGAAACGCTGTTTTTTACCTTTAACTTAGAGAGAACCTATTCCACTTTTGGCGCTATCCTTCATCCCAACACCGGCATAGAGACCTTTGAAGGGAGGCTACGGGAGTTTATGGCCAAAGCGAAAGGGTTCGATAAAGACGACAGACGGGCTTTGTTTATCAATAACATACAATTACAGGTAAAATCATTCAACATGCTTTTTGACGGTATAAATAAGTTCCTTTGGGTTTTAGGACTCTGTTTTATCCTCTCCGGTATGATTGGGGTCACCAATATCATGCTGGTGGTTGTCAATGAGCGTAAGGAAGAGATAGGAATACGCAAAGCGGTAGGAGCGACGCCCGCGTCTATCTTAGCGTTGATTATTTCGGAAGCCATCCTGTTGACCGTTGTTTTTGGAGTGATAGGGATGGCGTTGGGTTTTGCAGGCATGTCGGTTTACAATTACATCGTTTCCGCTTTGCAAACAGGACAGCAGGAAATCTTTGCCAGAGCGACCATCGAAAGCCCTATTGTTGTGATAGCCTTTGTATTGCTAATAGTCGCCGGTGTTTTAGCCGGACTGTTTCCTGCACAAAAAGCAGCTAAGATATTACCGGTAGAAATTTTATGCAAAGTAGTATAGTTGGTCTCTTACTCCCCCTTTGAACGTTCCTATGAAATCGATCATTCTGTCTCTTTGTTTCACTTCGTAAAACGACACAATAATTATTACTCAATGGAAAGTTCACGAAGTGGAAGAAAGGGGGCAGGAGGATGTTAAAAATAAGAAATTAAGTAGTTTAATTATGAAAAAAACAATCGGCATCACCATCTTTTTGTTAGCGTCAATAGGCGCTGCTATATGGTTCTCCGACACGCAAACTGAAAAACAGACAATTCTGTCGAGAACGATGTCTCCGTCCCTGTCTACAATTATCAACAAACAAGTCATTTCCGGCAATATTTATCCTATCCGCGAAATAGAAGTCAAATCGGTTATCCCGGGCGTTTTGGAGACCTATTACGTAGCGATAGGCGACAAGGTGCGAAGTGGCGACCGCATTGCAAAAATCAAAATTGTAACTGAACCGTCCCAGATTGAAAACGCCAAACTGAACGTTAGGAATGCTGAGATACTCTTTGAACGAGACCAGGCCAACTATGAACGGGATAAGAATCTATTTGACAAAAAGGTGATTGCCGTTTCCGACTTTGAAGAAGCCACCAAAACCTACAAACTAAGCAAGGAGCAATACGAATATGTAAAAAACCAGCTTCACCTGCTTCAGGAAGGATATATCCCTTCGTCCAACGTATCCAACGTAGTGATAGCCACCGCCGACGGTACCGTTATTGACCTGCCTTTAGACGTAGGCGCCACGGTAGCCGAGCGAAGCATGTTTCGCGACGGCACAAGCGTAGCAGTTATCGCCCGCTTAGATTCATTTGTGTTCAAAGGCCGCGTCGTTGAGAGCGACGCCTTGGCACTTAAAAGGGGCATGCGTCTAACTGTCAAGCCCGTTTCTATTGAGGGATACGAATCGGAAGCCGTTATCAGTAAAATATCACCGCGCGGCTACCTCGAACAGGGCATCATGAAATACAACATCGAGGCCGTCTTTCACTTCACCGACAGCCTGCAAATGTATTCCGGCCTGAACGCTACCGCCGAGTTCGTCTTAAACGAAAGAAAAGACGTCCTTACCTTACCTGAATCCTGCCTTACATACCGCAACGATTCTGCTTTTGTCGACATCTTAGTAGCCGGAAAATTTGAAAAAACCCACATCCAAACCGGCCTCTCCGACGGTCTTCACATCGAAATTATCAGCGGCCTAGCCGAAACCGACAAGGTGAAAAGATAAAAAATAATAAATCAGATACAAAATAATGTGTATAAAGGGACTGATTTTATCCTGTTCTCGTAGCCAAAATTCTTTTGCGAAAATCGAAAAGCAAAAGACGTCTGGTATTTTTTCATAAAGTTTCCTTACATCCCCCTGCCCCCTTTAAAGGGGGAATGGGGTTAGAAGGAATATTCTTGCCATGATTTTATTTGGATGTCTTCTTGGGTCATGCGACAGAAGGCGCTGATATATGCGCGGGCTAAGCGGATGTTGGTTATCAGTGGGATGTTGTGGTCGATGGCGGCTCGGCGGATGCGGTAGCCGTTGGTAAGCTCGCGCTTGGTCTGGTCTTTTGGGACGTTGATAACTAAGTCAAAACGGTGCTCGGCAATCATTTGCATGATGTTCATTTCGTCGGCTTCTTCGTCCGGCCACTTGACTGTTATGGCGTTCACGCCGTTTTCGTTCAGAAATTTGGCCGTCCCTGCTGTGGCGTAGATGACATAACCTTTGGAGGCCAGCTCTTTGCACGGGTCAAGGAGTTTGACTTTGTATTTCAAGGCGCCTGAAGAAACTAAAATACTGCGTGCAGGGATATGGTTGCCGACCGAAATCATCGCCGACAGCAGAGCTTCGTCAAAGGTATCGCCGATACATCCTACCTCGCCGGTAGAGGCCATGTCGACACCCAGCACCGGGTCAGAATTGTGCAACCGCGCAAAGGAGAACTGCGCCGCCTTGACCCCTACCCAGTCGATATCGAATGCGCTCTTATCGGGCTTCGTATAAGGGGCGTCTAACATGATGCGGGTCGCCGTTTCTATCATGTTGTGTTTCAATACCTTCGACACAAACGGGAAGCTGCGCGAAGCGCGTAGATTACATTCAATCACTTTGATGTCGTTATCTTTCGCTAGATATTGGATGTTGAAAGGGCCGGAGATATTTAGCTCTTTAGCTATCATACGGCTTATCTTTTTTATCCGGTTGACGGTCTCTAAGAACAGTCGTTGCGGTGGGAAGACCAATGTAGCGTCGCCCGAATGAACGCCTGCAAACTCAACATGCTCCGAGATAGCGTACTCAACAACTTCTCCCATCTTGGCTACCCCGTCAAATTCCACCTCTTTCGCATCGGTCAGAAACGCAGATACTACAACCGGATGTTCTTTCGACACTTTGGCTGCAAGCGCTAAGAAGGCTATCACCTGCTCTTTATTGTGGCAAACATTCATGGCTGCGCCCGAAAGGACGTAGGACGGGCGGACAAGCAACGGGAATCCCGTTTCGGCAATAAAAGCGTCTATTTCGTCCATACTTGTAAGCTCTGCCCAGCGCGGCTGGTCGATACCCAGCATGTCAAGCATGGCGGAGAACTTATGCCTGTTTTCAGCCCGGTCAATCGAAACCGGCGATGTCCCTAATATCGGCACGTTCTGACGATGCAGTTTCATGGCTAAGTTGTTCGGTATCTGACCCCCTACCGATACAATGACGCCTTTCGGCTGTTCGAGGTCAACGATGTCAAGTACCCGTTCAAACGACAGCTCATCAAAATAGAGCCGGTCGCACATATCATAGTCGGTCGAAACCGTCTCAGGGTTATAGTTGATCATGATGGATTTATACCCTAAATATCGCGCTGTCTGCGTCGCATTGACCGAGCACCAGTCGAACTCAACCGATGAGCCGATGCGATAAGCGCCCGAACCGAGTATAATAACCGATTTATTCCCCTTGTAATAAGTTATATCGTTATCCTTACCATCATAAGTCAGATAGAGATAATTCGTCAGGTCGGGATATTCAGATGCAACCGTATTGATACGCTTTACAGAAGGTACGATGTTTAGCTTCTTCCGGTGATTACGTACCTTAAGATTATGTTTCTCCATATTACCGGACGGATTCTCGGTATAACGGGCTATCTGAAAATCGGAGAAGCCGAGGCCTTTGGCTTTCAACAACACATCTGCCGGGAGCTCATGAATGTGTTTATACTTTCCTAATACTTTAGTGAAGTCGACAATATTTTTCAATGCTTGTAAAAACCAGGGGTCTATCTTTGTCAAGTCGTGAATTTTTTCGATGGTATAGCCTTTTTCTAATGCCTGGGCGACCGCAAAAATACGCAGGTCGGTTGGGTTCGACAGCTCATAGTCAAGGTCTTCAAACACGACGTCTTTATTACCTACAAAACCGTGCATTCCCTGCCCTATCATCCGAAGGCCTTTTTGCATGACCTCCTCAAAACTTTTACCTATCGACATGATCTCGCCGACCGATTTCATACTCGAACCTATCTTGCGGTCTACTCCAACAAACTTAGCCAAGTCCCAGCGCGGTATTTTGGCGATGATATAATCCACTTTGGGCGCTTCGTAGGCCGAGTTAGGCGTACCCATCTCCCCTATTTCATCTAACCCGTAACCCAGCGCTAATTTGGCTGCCACAAAAGCCAGCGGATAGCCGCTGGCTTTCGATGCCAGCGCCGACGAGCGCGACAGGCGGGCGTTTATCTCTATCACGCGGTAGTCGCGCATCTCTGCATTATAAGCATATTGGATATTACACTCGCCGATGATGCCGAGATGTCGGACGGTGACAGCCGCAATATCTTGTAGCATCTTCACTTCTTGGTCGTCTAACGAGCAGGTCGGAGCAACCACGATACTCTCGCCCGTATGCACGCCTAACGGGTCGACGTTCTCCATGCTAACCACCGTAAAGCAGTGGTCGTTCTTATCGCGTATCACTTCAAACTCAATCTCTTTCCATCCTTTGAGCGATTCTTCTACAAGTATCTGCGACGAATAAGCGAAAGCGCTTTCGGCTAACTTTTTCAGTTCGGCTACATCGTTGCAGATACCGCTGCCCATCCCTCCTAAAGCATAAGCAGAACGGATCATCACCGGGAACCCGATGCGGTTGGCTGCACGAATGGCTTTGTCCATCGTCCCGACAGCCTCGCTGACAGGCGTTTTTATTCCAATCTCATTGAGACGGTTTACAAAGAGTTCGCGGTCTTCGGTATCCATGATAGCCTTAACCGAAGTCCCCAATACTTGTACGCCGTACTTTTCAAAAATGCCTACTGAATACAACTGGGCGCCACAGTTGAGCGCCGTTTGCCCTCCAAAAGCCAGAAAGATACCATCCGGCTTTTCTTTTTTTATAACTTCTTCTACAAAATAGGGGGTGATAGGTAAAAAATACACTTTATCTGCTATGCCCTCCGATGTTTGAATGGTTGCAATATTCGGGTTGATTAAAATGGAAGCGATGCCTTCCTGCTTGAGCGCTTTCAACGCCTGTGATCCTGAATAGTCAAATTCACCCGCTTGTCCGATTTTTAAGGCGCCAGAGCCAAGGACAAGTACTTTTCTTACGTTTATTTTTGCCATAATAACTACATTTTCGTTTTCTCTTTTGCTGCCGGCTTAAGTGCATTAAAATACATCGTCTTGTTTTTAAGCGTCTCTAATGCCTTGTCGAAGGTAGGGTCATCCCGCAGTTGATACTGTTTTTCGCCCCGTTTGTAATAATAGCGTTTCATAATCTCGGATGAGATATGCTGTTTGATAACTTTTTTATAACGCTCCAAGTCGCGTTGCAAATTAGGTTTCAATTTCTCTTCCAATGCGGCAAACAATGTAGCGTCTTCGTCTAAATAGCCTTCAAACTCGGCCACATCCTTCAAGGCTTTCAATGCTTGCGCGCTTTGTCGGTCGTACTCGAAATTCTTCCCTGTAATATATCGTTTAAACGCTTCATAATCCTCATCCGAAAAATTGAACTCGCTAACCGGCGTTATGGTTGGATGCTTTGTCACCCAGTCGGTAATAAAATCGAACAGGATATAATCGCGGTCATAATCTAAATACAGCAACATGGTGGGCAGTTTAGATTCTTCTACTTCAATATCCGGTCGTATGCCGCCTCCGTCGCGCACCGGACGCCCGTTTGCTGTATAAAATACGTTGGTGAGGCTATCAGGTATAATGTCCACCTTACCGTCTATATACCGGTGAGAATAATCCAATTGTTGAATGCAGCGCCCGCTGGGTATAAAATATTTGTTCGTTGTTATTTTCACTTTTGCGTCATACGGGAGGTCTCTGGGCGTCTGCACAAGGCCTTTCCCGTAAGAGCGTTGTCCGATAAGCACCGCGCGGTCCATGTCCTGTAAAGCGCCCGCGACGATCTCGGATGCCGAAGCCGAAGCCTCATCTATCAGCACCACAAGCGGCATCTCTGTATCAACAGGCGCGTTATACGTTCGGAAGGTTCTGTCCAACTGCCTCAGCTTGCCCTTCATCGAAAGCACCTCCTTCCCTCTCGGAACAAAAAGATTGACAATTTGTACCGCGCTTTCGAGCGTTCCCCCACCATTACCGCGCATATCTAAGATAAGTGATTCTATTAGCCGGTTTTTCTTCAAATCCTCAAAAGCGGTTTTCACTTCCAACGCGCTTTTATCGGTAAACTGCTGCAAGTAAATATACCCCGTCCTATTGCCGTAAACGCCATAATGAACGACCTGATTAACGACGACCTGTTTGCGGGTCAGGTTAAATTTACGGGGGGCATTCTCGCCTGGCCGCTGAACAGTAACCGTCATTTTGGTATTCGGAACGCCTTTCAGCAATTCGCTAACCCTGTTCGACGGTATGTTCCTTGTATTGACCGTATCGATAGCAATGATGACATCGCCTGCCTTCAGCCCAGCCTCGGCGGCAGGCATGCCCTCAAAAGGCTCGGTAATGACAGTTCCGCCCCCGCGGGTTTTTATATAGGCGCCTATCCCGCCATACTCGCCGGTCGTCATAATACGGAAACTCTCCAAATCTTCTTCCGCAATATACTCGGTGTAAGGGTCTAAGCCTCTAAGCATAGCGTCAATACCCTGACGGATAAGTTTGTGCGTCTCAATCGAATCGACGTAAAACATTTCTACCTCCTTCACCAAAGCATTGAAAATCTCTAACTGCTTGCTCGTTTCGAAACGATTATTGTCCCGATTATTCTTCCCCAGAGCACCCTGTTGTGCCTGCATATTGCACGAGCACAAGAAAATAAACAAAAAAATTAATTGTACGTGTCGCATATTTTTTCTTTGAAAAACGGCGTAAAAGTAGTCATTTTATTGTTACCCCCTCAAAATATCGTTCACTTTTAACTTTATTTTTGACCAGCGCTCATCCGGTATCTGCGCTCCGACCGTATCAATTATATTAGCTGACAGGAGCGAACCAATCTGCATAGATTGGTATAAATTAGCATTTTCGGAATACCCATATAAGAATCCTGCCGCAAAATGGTCGCCGGCGCCTGTCGTATCCACAACGCAATCGCTCAGCGCCGGTAACTGTAACTTTATGCCGTTTTGCATGGCATAAACCCCGTCTTTACCGACCGTTACAACCGCTATTTCGACCTCATTTGCAATCACTGTGGTAGCCTCCTCTGCTGGCAGTCCCGTATAGGCTTTCGCTTCGCTTTCGTTTGAGAAGAGGATGTCTACATACTCCGGAATGACTTTTTCTAAAAGACCGATAAAACCGTTTACGATTTTAAAATTCGACAGGTCTAACGCCACTTTTAACCCTAACTGTTTTGCCCGTTTCAGGATGGGCAGGAATAATTTCTCATTCGCTATCAGGTAACCTTCTATATAAAGGCAGTCATATTGTTTCAATATATCGTCGGATATTTCGTCAGCCGTTAAGGTAGCAGCCGGTCCGAGGAAGGTGGCCATGGTTCGTTCCCCATCGGGCGAAATCATCACAGTAGAACAGCCAGAGATACCTTCTGTCCGGATAAAAAACGGCTCGACGCCGGCATTCTTTGTTTCCTTAATATAAAACTCACTACAGGCATCGTTTCCTACCTTACCGATGTAACCCACCTCGGCGCCAAGCCGCGCCATTGCCCGCATCGTATTACAAACCGAGCCACCCGGCGCTTCCGTGCGTTTCAGGCCTGACTGAGCCTGTTGAATCTCCCGCATCTTGGATTCATCTATCAAATCCATCGCACCTATAACAATTCCCATTTCCGCCAATGTATCGTCGCTATCCAAGCGAAGCAGTACATCCAATAACGCATTTCCTATTCCAATTATCTTCATATCAAAAAATTTTTGCAAAGATATTGCATATTTAGAAATAACCACTACCTTTGCAGCGCAATTGATGCAAAAAATATTCTTCCTTAGCTCAGTTGGTTA
>CAYUAK010000070.1:0-5042 GCA_964442765.1 uncultured Tannerella sp.
TTATTCATATACAAGTCCTTCGGACTTTTATACACCCTGAGTAATTACAAAAAACGTTATAAATAGCCGGAAAATTATTTTTCTGAAGTGTTATAACGATATGGAAATCAATATGAAATATTTTTACTCTGAATTGCTGAAGAAAGAGATCTAATTCTGCGCCAAATTCTTCCCGTCCCGGAGTCGGATTCGTTGCATGGCTTTAAATATCCTGCGTATAAAAGCATTGTCCAGAAGGTATTTGAATGAACATATTTTATCGGATATGTTATCCCGTCTTCCAAACGCATCGAAACCGGCGCCCCCGTTAATAGTCCAGCTAATTCATTTTTCAAAGCGCTGTCGCCATTATAAAAAAAATCCGGTATTTATCGTTGTGTTTTGCTTTTTTATAGCTATTTTTGTGGCGTTTATCACTTGAAAAGTGAGGCAGGAGATACGAAAAGGAGGAAAATCAATTGGGGTTAAAGCATGGGAAAAAGGATTAGAAAAGCGCTGAAGGAGGTTTTGTTTTATACGATGGTAATCATCGTTTCGATTGTACTTGCGGTATGTTTGCGGGTTTTTGTGGTAACATCAATCATCTCAATTCCGTCGAGTTCGATGGAGCCGGCTGTGTTGGCGGGCGACCGTATCATCGTCAATAAACAGATTCCCGGCCCGCGTGTCTACAAGGATATCAGGCAAATACGGGTGGACGGAAAAGTGCAGACGAAACGCTTTAAAGGCATCCGAAAGGTGCGACGGAATGATATTTTAGTTTTCAACTTTCCCTATTCGGATGGGTGGCACAAAATTGATATGGCCTTGAATGTCTTTTACTTGAAACGCTGTGTGGCGCTACCCGGCGATACGTTGTCGATTGAGAACGGGTATTATCGTGTGAGAAACTGCCCCGATTCGTTAGGTTGTTTACCCCTGCAACTTGAATTGTCAAAGAGGTCACAAAAAAGCATTTCGCCGCATATATGGCGGTGTTTTCCGGGCGATTCAGTTCATTACCCGTGGAATATCAAAGATTTTGGGGCATTGTATGTGCCGGCAGCGGGCGCTACGATAACGCTTGATACGCTTAACTGGAGGCTTTACAAGAACTTAATTGAATATGAGACGGATAAACAACTGAGAATCATCGATGGCCTTTTATTTTCAGGGGATTGGGTTCTACACGATTATACTTTTAAATTGAATTACTATTTTATGGCCGGCGATAATATCTTCGATTCGCAAGATTCCCGCTATTGGGGGTTGCTTTCGGAAGACTGTATCATCGGGAAGGCTATCCTTGTCTGGCGGTCTGTCGATAAATCAAGCGGCAAAACCCGATGGGACAGGTTTTTTAAAATAATCAGGTAAGCTATCAACGCCCTGATGAACCGGCAGGATCAGTCTTCGGCTTGTGAATCGGCGTATTCTTTCAGGAGTTTTTCCTGGACGTCGGACGGGACGAGTTCGTAGGAGGCGAAGCGCATGGAGAAGGAGGCGCGACCTCCGGAGATGGAGCTTAGGGAGGTGGAGTAGCTTGACATCTCTTTGAGGGGAACCTTAGCCATGATTTTTTCGTATCCTTTCTCGCTGTTCATGCCCATGATGATGGCGCGGCGTCCCTGCAGGTCGCCCATCACGTCACCCATGAAATCGGCGGGGACAAGGACTTCCAGGTCATAGATTGGTTCGAGGATTTTCGGGTTGGCTTCTCTAAAGGCCTTGCTGAATGCGTTACGTCCGGCCAGCATAAATGAGATTTCGTTGCTATCGACGGTGTGCATCTTTCCGTCGTAGACGCATACACGGACATCGCGGGCATACGAGCCGGTCAACGGTCCCTGTTCCATGCGCGCCATGATACCTTTCAAAATAGCAGGCATAAAACGGGCGTCAATAGAACCGCCTACGATGCAACTGATAAACACAAGCTTGCCGCCCCAATCCAAGTCGATGACCTGCGTATCCCTAACGCTCATCTTAAACTCCTGGTTGCCGAAACGATAGACGGTAGGTGCAGGCATGTCGTCGTAGTAAGGCTCAATAATTAGGTGAACCTCGCCAAACTGTCCGGCGCCGCCCGATTGTTTCTTGTGGCGGTAGTCGGCGCGCGCCTGTTTGGTAATCGTTTCGCGATAGGGTATTTTCGGCTCTACATATTCGGTAAGCAACTTATCGCCGTTTTCCAAACGCCATTTGAGTGTACGTAGATGAAACTCGCCCTGTCCGGAGATGATAGTTTGTTTCAACTCCTTTGACATCTCAATGAGCCAGGTGGGGTCTTCTTCGTGCATACGGTATAGCACCTCGCTCAACTTCTCCGAATCCGATTCATTGACAGCCTTGATAGCGCGGCGGTATTTCGGTTCGGGATAACGGATAGCTTCAAATCTGTTGTCGCAACCCTTACCATTTAAGGTATTGCATAGCCGGATATCTTTCAGTTTGACGGTAGCGCCGATATCGCCGGCAGTTAGCTCAGAGGTCTCTATGCGTGTCTGGCCGGCAACAATAAACAACTGTGAGATACGTTCTTTTGAGCCACGGTCGGCATTTTGAAGGTCATCGCCCGATTTTACTTTTCCGGAAATGACTTTAAAGAAATTGACCTGTCCGATATGTTGTTCAAGCGTTGTCTTAAAGAAAAACAAGCTGGTAGGGCCTTCCGTATCCGGGGCGACCTTTTTGCCTTCTATCGTAGTCCAAACCGGCATTTTATCCGGGCTTGGAGATACACTTGCGAGGAAATCTATCGCGTTGCGCACGCCCATGTTCCTGTCAGCGCATACGCATAACACGGGAAACATACCCCGCGAAAGAAGCCCCGCCTGTATGCCCATGCGTATTTCGTCTTCCGTAAGCAAATCCGATTCAAAGAATTTTTCCATTAAAGCGTCGTCGTGCTCAGCCGCTGCCTCCACCAACTGATGGTGCAGGTTCTCCGCCTTTCCCATCTCGGAAGCCGGGATATCTACTATTTCCGGAGCGCCCCCTTCGGGCTTCCAACGGTACATCTTCATCTTCAGGACATCGATAACCGCGTTAAACGAAAAACCGGCATTCACCGGATATTGAATCTGAATGACTTTACTCCCGTAGCTCTCTTTCAACTGAGTGATAAGAGCGTCAAAATCAGCCTTATCGTTGTCTAAGTTGTTGACGATAAAAGTCAAAGGCTTATGCAGTTGCTCCGTATAACGAAACTGGTTGATGGTTCCTACCTCGATGCCGTATTGGGCATTAATAACTAAGAGCGCCGATTCGGTGACGTTCAGCGCAGTAACAGCCCCTCCAATAAAGTCGTCCGAGCCGGGGCAGTCAATAAAATTCAACTTCTCACCATTCCACTCCACACTAAAAACGGTAGAAAAAACAGAGTATCCGTACTCTTTCTCTACCGGAAAATAATCGCAAACCGTTGAACCGGCTTTAATTGTACCACGTCTTTTGATGATGCCACCCTCGAAAAGCATCGCTTCTGCAAGGGTGGTTTTACCGGCGCCGGAATTACCTAATAATGAGATATTTCTAATCTCGCTTGTCTGATAAACTTTCATTTCTTTTCCTATTTTATTATTAATAATTTCTTTTTTTACTATCTTTGCGCCTGCAAAATTAGCAATTTTATTTGAATATTATTAAAAGCTGTCGTTCATCACATAAAAAAAACGTAAAAATCAACATATTATTATTCATTTTTTATTATTTGTTACATGAGAACAGAACAATTAATGGCTTCATTAGAAGCAAAACATCCTGGAGAGAAAGAGTACATGCAGGCAGTTAAAGAAGTACTGTTAAGTATTGAAGAGGTCTACAATGCCCATCCTGAATTTGAAAAGGCAAAGATTATTGAGCGGTTGGTCGAGCCGGATCGTATTTTTACGTTCCGTGTGCCTTGGGTCGACGACCAGGGCGAGGTGCATGTCAACCTCGGTTACCGCGTCCAGTTCAACAATGCTATTGGCCCGTATAAAGGTGGCTTACGTTTCCACCCGTCCGTTAATCTGTCCATTCTTAAATTTTTAGGATTTGAGCAGACGTTTAAAAATGCGCTGACAACGCTTCCGATGGGTGGCGGGAAAGGCGGTTCCGATTTTTCAATTGCAGGCCGGAGCAACGGCGAGGTGATGCGTTTCTGTCAGAGCTACATGACCGAGCTGTGGCATAACTTAGGCCCTAATACGGATGTACCAGCCGGTGATATTGGCGTTGGCGGCCGTGAGATAGGCTATCTCTTTGGCATGTATAAGAAGTTATCGCGCGAGCATACCGGTACGATTACGGGCAAAGGTCTCGACTACGGCGGCTCTATCTTACGCCCCGAAGCGACAGGGTTCGGCGGATTATATTTTGTCAATCAGATGCTTAAAATGCAAGGGAAAGATATAAAAGGGAAGACAGTAGCCTTATCCGGTTTTGGCAATGTAGCCTGGGGCGCTGCGCTGAAAGCTAACGAGTTAGGGGCTAAGGTTGTTACCATTTCCGGCCCGGACGGATATATCTACGACGAGGACGGCGTCTCGGGCGAGAAGATAGATTTCTTGCTCGAACTCAGGGCATCCGGACAGGATATTGTCTATCCTTATGCCAACCAATTCCCCAATGCCGCTTTCATCGGCGGTAAGCGTCCGTGGGAACAAAAAGTGGACATCGCGCTGCCTTGCGCTACCCAAAACGAGCTGAACGAAGCCGATGCCCAACAGTTGATAGATAACGGTACGAAATGCGTAGCAGAGATTTCTAATATGGGATGTACTGCCGAAGCCGTTGATTTGTTTATCCATAATAAGATTCTGTTTGCGCCGGGTAAAGCGGTCAATGCAGGCGGCGTGGCTACGTCATGCCTCGAAATGACACAAAATGCGATGCACCTGTCATGGACGCCCGAAGAGGTGGATTTGCGGTTACGCCAGATTATGAGCAATATCCACAACCAATGCGTTGCCCACGGAAATCAGGACGGGTATATCAATTACGTGAAAGGTGCTAATATTGCCGGATTTATGAAGGTGGCAAAAGCCATGCTGGCGCAGGGAGTCGTTTAAGAATTAAGA
>CAYUAK010000071.1:0-19025 GCA_964442765.1 uncultured Tannerella sp.
ATGAAAATACCAATGGACTGATAAGACAGTATCTGCCTAAAAAACAGTCTTTTAATAATTATACGGATGAACAAATATCATTTTTTCAAAAGAAAATCAACAATAGACCAAGAAAAAAACTTAACTTTGACACGCCAAAAA
The DNA here is from genome assembly GCA_964442765.1 of uncultured Tannerella sp. Taxonomy (GTDB): domain Bacteria; phylum Bacteroidota; class Bacteroidia; order Bacteroidales; family Tannerellaceae; genus Tannerella. The sequence continues at coordinate 142 of CAYUAK010000071.1, forward strand.
ATAAGTTCTTTCAATTATTAATAATTTAGTTGCATTTGGTAGTTGAATCTGCGTAATAAATATCTTGTAATAAACGCCATCTCAAAAGAGGATATCAACAGGTTGAAAGAGCTGTCTTCAGCCATGACGCCCGAACAACAAGCTGTCCTGTCTCTTATCCCGCAGCGAAGAAAAGCTCCAGACGCAAAAATCCCGACAAAAGAGCAATTTGAATCATGGAAAGTTCCGTCTGAATTTGGGGTATGGCTTGATGGAAAAAGAATCGAAAACGCTGAATTGAACCGTTATCAACCTTCAGATTTCAGTTTTTATTTTGTTAGCAGACTTATGCGTAACGCAAAAAACTACGGCAAACATGTCTTTCAGCTCGATCTGTATACAAACGCAAAATATCAGGAATGGAAAAAGAGTTGTGATGAAGATGAGTCATTATACCTTTATCCACCAAGGCGATCACAAGGTAATTAGGTCTATCCTGAACCTTCATCCTGAACTTGCTTCAGGACAAGACATGAACAAAGCAGTTATGGTGTCTTTATGTATCTCTGGATTGCTTCGCAAACTCACAATGACGGCGACCTGTTTCGTCATCACACTTTTTTGCAGGGGATTTATCACATGCCCGGCGCTCGCAATGACGCTAACGTGTACCGTCTAACGAGGCACTAAGCAATCCAGAGTCAACCTATATGTAAACATGGTAGCGCCCTTCATCCTTAGAAGGTACGCATGCCGGTGTCGAAAAAGATGATTTCCGATGTGTCGTCGTTGATATAGGCGTAGGGATGCGTTTTATCCGCCGGTTTCACTTTCCATGCTTTGGCGAATTTTTGGTTTGTATCGTCTAATGCGATGCATCCGAACTCGACGTCGAAGCATCCCTTAGCGAGCGTTCCATCTATCATCGGGTTTTTTTCCTCCGCTAACTTTTGGGTGAAAATTTTTACCGCCCTGTCGCGCCTTAACGATGGTTTAGCGTCTAATCCTGTCGTCCGGATGATGGCGCCCGATAGCAGGTAATATTCGCCGGATTGATTGAAATGGAAGATTAACTCCTCCGAAAACACTTTCAGCTTATCGACAAATTGATAACATCGCACGTGACTAAACCCCAATTCGTCCCTGTCTAACCGATAGAACTGATAGTTTGCTTCATCAATCTTGTTGCTTGCAAACAATGTTTTTATGTTTTTTAAATCGAATGCAGGCAAAAGAAGGTCGTTCGGCGAAGATTGAATCGTTTGAATGCACTGCGTTTTGCATGAGTTGTTTAACATACCTGCGCTGAGTAAAATCGTAATTATGACTGTAAGTTTCTTCATTTCGAAATATTTTAACATCCCCCTGCCCCCATCAAAGGGGGAATTAGGTTCCTTCAAAGGGGTAGGGAGATTTTGATTGTTATTGCACATCGCGGCGGAGATACCATTTCATATCTTTTGGGGCGTTTGAAGTAATTTTATCGGACGACACATAGAGGCGGTTCCATCCCTTTTTTAGTTTGATGGCTACGTTATTGCCACCTTTGACGGTTGCATCGCTATCCACATACACGAAGAGGCACGTCGAGCGCTTCGAACCTGAATTGGCATAAACGAAATAGTCTACATAGTTATCACTGCCTGAAATTCCAAAGAAATCAACATCCAATAGCCGTGCTTCGGGGTTGCTGATTTCAAGTTTATCACTTTCTTTCACTAATTCCGCGAAAAATGTTTGGATATTCATTAGATACTGTTCGGGTAATTCGGGCAGGTTGAGGTTAAACCCGCCATCGGTAAACGGACTGTCGTTCACCATCCTTCCCGTGAGCTGGTTACCGTTGAGCTTGGCGTCGAATAGCGCCCACACCTTGCTAATCTGCGAATTGTACGATTCGCCATTTTCTACTTGCGCTTTAATCGTTCCGTTGAACGAATCGGCTTTTACATTATCCAATTCATCTTTTTCACACCCGTTGAGGAGTAAGAGGACAATGGGGACCATGAGAATTGAAATTTTTTTCATATTGTTAAAGTTTTAATATATGTTAATTCCTGTGCTCCCGTTAATTAAATGCGGGATAAATGACGGCTACGGCGTCTATATCGGCGCCAGGCCAGGAGCTTGCACATGCGGTTTTTAAATCGGTCAGGCGGACATACCTGTATTTGGCGCCTTTTGGTACTTTTCCTGAAATGTCTACACCCGAAATTGAACCATCCGCATTGCCCACATGCGTCCAGTTTATTAAATCGTTGCTGACTTCCACTTTTGTCGCTTCGACGTCAGGTCCTATTTCAAATACATAAATATCGTTACCCGGTCCATCGGTAATAGAAACGTTAAAACCAATAACAATAACGCCCTCACAACCCAGACAAATATAATTTTCATCGGTTTGACGGTTGTAATCAGGGGCGCCTAAAATTCTTTTGGGATCATTTGCTCTCGGATCGCTCATCCATGGAGTACCGTGTTTAAAATCAACAACAAACGTCGCACACGACAACGCGCCGCCGGGAATAGTGACCATATTCCCACGAGTGTCGGTAAATTCGATGTCATCGTTAATTTTTCCGTCACTGCCTATTTTGACCGGATGCAGGGCGGCAACGGCGTCAAGGTTTACCGGTGAACCGCCTGTATTGGTCAGGCGAACATATCTGTATTTTCCGCTGGCAGAGACATTGGCGCTTATATCAATGCCTAACGATGTACCGCCAATATCGCCTGCATGAATCCATGCCGACAGGTTTTCGCTGATATCCACTTTGAGTTCGCATATTGCAGCGCCGCTTTGAAATACATGAAGGTCGTCACCTTTTCCGTTGGTGATATATACGCCAAATTCAAGCGTAACCTCGCCTTTGGCAGCCAAAGTGAAGGCGCTTCCGCTGACGGACTTATTTGCATCCGGAGCGCCCAGAATATGATTCAGTCCGATTGCTGATGATGAAGACGAAGCGCCCGTACTGCTGATAATTTTCAGGGCGCACGACATCGAACCGAAGGGGACATTCACTTTTTTTCCCTGTGAATCGATATAAGTAACCGTTTCCTTTCCTTTGTCATCACCGCTGTCATCTGTTTCGCATCCGTTGAGGACTAAGAGGACAAAGGAAAAGAGAAGTAGGAAAGAGCGAAATAAATTTGTTCCCACTGTATGCGTTGTTTGAGAATTGATAATTTCTCTTGTTTGGTCTGTAATTGAGTTCATTTTTTTTAATTTTTAATTAATTTCCGTGTTTGTATCGCGCCGTCGGAAAGGGTGATATGCAGGCTATAGATGCCGCGGGGCAAGCGGGTGATGTCTAAACGGAGGCGTTCCTGCTCAGCAGTGAAGGTAGCGGGCTGGGCTTTGCCGGTGAGGTCGTACAGTTTGACGTCCTTCGCTTTGTTGGCGCCAGATGTTATCCATACCACATCCGATGCCGGATTGGGGAAGACGGTCACTTGCCCGCCGGTGAGATCGGTATTTTCCGCGGCGGCGGGATCTGCCTTCAAGCCTGAGCTTCCGATGGTAGAGACGCGCTGCCCGAATTTAAAATCATTACCGACCGTTATGTATCCATTTTTTCTTACCTCGTCGCTGCTGCCGTAACTGTTCGTAGCGACTAAGGTGACATAGTAGGTGCCGGGTGTTCGATAGACAACTTCGGGGTGTTGCTGTGTGGAGGACGACGGTGAACCGCCTTGAAATGTCCAGCGCCATGAGGTGGGATTGCCGTCGGACATATCGACAAACTTGACCAAGAGCGGAGCCCCTCCCGACCGGTCGTCGGCAGAGAAATTAGCTACCGGTTTCGTTCCCAGCACCCGCGTCCCCGTTCCGTAATAGACCGGATAGCCGCTGCCGGAGGCGACGCCTACCGGGTTGCCGGTGACGGTGATCTTGTCGGCGCCCAAGTTGAAATAGCCTACGTAATAATTATCCGAGTAGGTGGTGAAGGCGATATGTTTGTCGTCCATGCTGTAGCTGGGATAGGAGGGCATATTGTTTGTAAATCCGTCGATATCGCCGTTTACCAAGTTCAGTAAGAAGGTGAAATTACCGTCTTCTTCGTCATAGTAATCCAAGGCCATGATAAAGGGCGAGTTTTTCGATAGGACGGGATTCATCACATTTACGCCCGGTGTAAGGTCGGTAAACAGTTTATTTACCTCGCCCGTACCCCAGGTATTGCGGTTGTTATCCCAGACGTGAATCGATCCGATGTCCCAGTATTCAAGTTTTCTGCCGCCCAGCGAAGAGCTGACTACGTTGTAGGCATCGTAGATGATGTATTCGCCCGAATGGTCAAATTCGATGGCGTCGGCAAAGCGCGGACCGCCTGCCTTGGCGCTTCCCGAGCCGGTAGTCGGGTTATAGAGTTTGAACGCTTTCCATGAAATCGGATTGATATTACTTACGTAGATGTAACCGTCTTCATAAGTCGAAATAACGGCAATTCGTTTACCGTCGCGCGAGATGGCGACGCTTTGATTATCACCTGCGGCATCGATGGTAGTCTCCGCGCCCGTTGCCATATCTTTTCTGCGGATATTGTTTTTATTATCAATGAAATAGGTGTATTTGCCGTCGTCGGTGACGGTTGGCGTGCTGTACATTTCGGTTTGCGAGATGGGGGTGAGCGTCTTGTAGTCAGTCGTTTTATACAGCGTATTGCGGTCGTTGTCCATGCTGCAGATCAGCATACCCCATCCGCCCGGGTTGGTTGGCAGGTTGGCAGGCGGCGGCGTTACTTCGTCGGTTGCATCAACGATACCCACCTTGTCGAAAGCATTCCCCAAAGTCTGCACATCACTGCTGAAATTCAAATCCTTAGCCGACTGTATGACCGCTTTACGCAGGTCGATGAACTTGGAAGTCGGACGCAGGTACGTTGTCAGTGCGCGGTAGAATACCTGTTCGGCGCGCTCCTTGCTTGTGGCGGTGGCATAGAGGTAATAAGCATGGTTTGTGATGCCACTGTTGATATGTACGCCGCCATTATCGCCTGTTCCTAAGTACATTTCGGAGACATGCGCCGGTTGCCAGCAGTCGTCATTTAAACTCCTTCCGCCATTGCGCGGGTTCGACATGTCGCGTAGTGCGCCGGTGGGGTAAGCCTTTTTGTCCTTTATGACCTTTTCACCAATCTGCCAGTTAGCGCGGTCGACCATAGCGCCGAAGATGTCGGCAAACGTTTCGTTGACAGCGCCCGACTGATTGCGGTACTCCAAATCGGCGGTGAAATCAACGACGGCGTGACCGTACTCATGGGCTATCACGTCCAATCCGCCGGCCAACGGGAGAAAATCGGTACGTCCGTTTCCCAATGCGACATAAGCGCCGTTCCAGTAAGCATTGTCATATCCATTGCCATCTTTGGGATCGCATAAATTGATAATCATCGTCATATCAGAGCCTTTATTATCAAACGATTTGCGTTTATGCGTTTTTTCTAAATAATCATAAACTAATGTGGCGTGATACATGGAGCTGATGGCGGTGGGGTTGTTCCATGACGTCGAGTTGTTAGTACACAGAGACGCATCAACTTTGCCTTCATGGAATTTTATATCATTCTTTGCATCGTAAATTCCGATGATGCCCGAAAAAGTACTTGGATTGAACATCGACTTGCTTGCATTCACCATGTAATGCACGCCGTTTTCGAGGTAAGTGCCAATCGTGCGCGTTGCGCCACTCAAATCCTTGCCCGATCCTGTATTGGCGTTGGAGGTCGTGGCGTTGTATTTATCCACTACTTCGCCGCTGACAGCATCCACGTAATAAATCCACCTGTCGCGCAGGTTTGGTCTTACAACCACCTTGTAGCTAAGGTTATACATATTTTCCCCGTTGGGATAGTAAATCGCTTCGACCGAAGGACGTTCATAGTTCATAGTTTTCTTCATAAACACGTCGGGCTTCTGTATTTCCGCTGTCAGGCTCAGGTCCTGTTCGGCAACACGGATGGCGTCGTCTTCGGTGAGGCGTGCGATGTCGGAATTGATTAACGCCGTATCAACCGTACAGCCCATAAATCGCTCGCTCTCATCTGAGATATGGAACGTGAAATACATACCGTAGACAGGAATATTACGGTGTTTTTGTATTCCTTTGATGTGGGTCATGTTCAGGTGGTCTGTCTCAATAGTGTCAATACGGAATTGTCGTTCCGGCTGGGAGATTTTCAACTGCGGCGTCTCGCGTATAAACTCATTCATCGTCTCTGCGTGGCTGCGTGAAATGGCCGACCTCACTTGCATTTGATCGCGTTTGCGTTCAATGAACACCGATTGCGGCTCATCGGAAATACTCCCCTTTTGAACGGCATTACTTCCCCGCGCCACATTCTTTTTTACCCCCTCCGGAATCGTCCGTTGCCCCACATTGGCCGCAAACGGGCTAACCTGCTGCCCGTTTACATTAGCTACATTCGTATTAGCCGCTTGCCCACCTGCGCGTGTCTGCACATTTTGCGAACCGTCGATGACCTGCACATCATGGAGCTTACTCTTTTTCGAAGCCTGCATGGCAACGCTGTCCAAAGGTATTCGCGAAGTCTGCTTCATCTTGCTGACCTGCCCGTAACCGACTGAAAAGCACAGCATAAACATGGATAAAAATAGTAATCTTTTCATTTGAATAAAAATTTTATAATTAATAAATTTGTGTTTATAAATTGATGAAGCGTGTCACTAATTTTGTGACAACCGTCGCCAAATGTAAAAAGCGTGTCACCGCTTTTTACCGGTTTTGATGTTTTTACCTGTTTCATGGTGCAAAAGTACAAGTCACAATTCGACTGTAATACCCCCATTTGAGGGTTTTTTATCCTGGATTGAAATTTTTTATTTTGAGTAGATGTCTTTTTGTTGTTGTAATTTGTTAATACGCACTTCTTTTGCAAATGTGTTTTTATCAGATTCAACACATAGACCGGTTTGAGCAGTCATATAGTTCGTAATTATTTTTGCCTATAAAAAGGATAACTGCTTTTTTCAGGTTCATATTGTCCTTCATCTGGGAGGAATGGCTGTAGTTCTGTAACTGGTTTTGAGCGTCGCGACGGTTATCCTCCATTGATTTCGTGCTTGCCTTCAGGTATTGAGTCCTCTCCGAAAAGTATTTTTAACCACAAAGAACACAAAGCTAACACAAAGGACACAAAGAAAAGAGTCTGTATTACAACACTTTGTGCACTTTGTGAAATCTCTTTGTGTACTTTGTGGTATAACTTTTTGTTTTACCGGAGTGGACTCATAGTTTAAAAAATTAAAAGTAGCTTGAGTTGTCGTAGCAGTGGGTGCAAACTTGTTCCTTTGGAAGGCCGATGGCTTTGATAAGGTCTTCTAAGGTGTTGAATTTGAGGGAGGTGATGTTTAGTTTCCGGCGGATGTTTTCGACCATTCGGTTGTATGGTTCCGAATCGGTGGCGGCATATTTTTCGATGTCGCTTTCTTCCTCTTCATTGCCGACTTCTAAGATGGCTCGGCGGGCTATCAGTTCTAAATGTGATTTGGAGGCGGAGAACCCGACAAAGGGGCAGGCAAATAGGATGGGGGGGCAACATACCCGCATGTGGGCTTCCTTAGCGCCGAACTTATACAGGATATTCACATTGTCATGCAGTTGTGTGCCGCGGACTATCGAATCGTCGCAAAAGATGACGCGAGTTCCTTCTAATAACTGTTTGTTAGGGATGAGCTTCATCTTGGCAACGATGTCTCTCACCTTTTGGCTGGGCGTCGTAAAACTACGTGGCCAGGTTGGGGTATATTTAACGATTGCCCGACGGTAGGGTATTTTTTTCCCTTCAGCATAGCCCAATGCCATGCCGATGCCCGAATCGGGTATCCCTGACACAATATCTGCTTCGGTCGGGTCGTTCTGTCCCATGTTTAGCCCGCAGGCATAACGGACAAAATCGACGTTTTTTCCTTCATACGTCGAAACGGGATAACCGTAGTAAACCCAAAGAAAGGAGCATATCTGCATCATTTTATTGGGCGGGCGCAGTTGGGTCATACTATCGGCTGTGAGTAGAACGATTTCACCCGGCCCCAGATCATAAACCAGCTCATAATCGAGATTAGGAAAGCCGGCCGGCTCGCTGGTGGCAGCATAAGCGCCTTCCTTTTTGCCTATCAGAATGGGCGTCCGGCCTAACTTGTCGCGGGCTGCGATGATACCTTCTTCGGTTAATAATAACATCGAGCAAGAGCCGATAATCTTATTATACACATTTTCAATCCCTTCTTTGAAGGTTTCGGCCTCTGTGATAAGCAACCCTATTAGCTCGGTTTGATTGATACTGCCCGAACTTAATTCCGAAAAGTGAAAGCCTTTTTTCAGCAGGTCTTTTTCCAACTCAACGATGTTATTGATTTTGGCAACGGTAACAAGTGCGAACTTGCCCAGATGGGTACTCATAAAAATGGGCTGCGGGTCGTTGTCACTAATAACACCGATACCCGAATGGCCCTTGAATTTATCTAAGTTATGCTCAAACCGGCTGCGAAAATAGGAATTTTCAATGTTGTGAATCGAACGATAAAACAGTCCTTTATCGAATGTAGTCATACCGCCGCGACGTGTCCCTAAGTGTGAATTGTAATCAGTGCCGTAAAATAAATCCCGGATACACGGTGATACGGATATAGCGCCAAAAAACCCTCCCATAAGCGTAATTTTAATATGAATGAAGCGGCAAAATTACAAAAAATTCATCTTCCACGCAAATTTTATGTATCAACGGCAGGGATTCCGTTGATACTATATTGTTTCATTTTCGATATGCCAGACGAAGGTGTTGAGGCCTTGCTGTTCGGCTTGCTCGTTTATTTGGCGGAGGAATTTTAACAGGGTATCCACTTTTGATTCGTCGACGATGGCGAGTAAGGCGCCGTTTTGGGTGGGCCAGGCGTGCGTGCCGAAATGTGGCTCGCCTTTATGACTGCCACGTCCCTGTACTTCTAACCAGCGGGTGAAGCCGCGGATATTCAGTTTGTCTAAAAGTTGTTCAATCGTTTCTGTGAGCGATTGACCGTAAACGATAAATACTGCTTTCATAATTCTAAACTATGTTTTTTTTGATTAGAATGATTTACATGATTTTATAATAGTTGGGAGATGGATTTTTTCACCTGTCTCTTTATTCTTAATTGATTTGAAAAGTGTCGGCTTTGCGGCCTTTTTTGGCTGCTCCGGCATTGAAGGCCGAATAGACGGTAGGAACTACTAACAAGGTTAGTAAGGTGGAGAAGGTGGCGCCGCCAACGACGGCTATGCCCATTGGTTTCCATATTTCGGCGCCTTCGCCGGTACCGATGGCTAACGGCAGCATACCCAATATAGTGGTGACAGAGGTCATTAAGACGGGGCGCAAGCGCGACTTGCCGGCTGTGATAACCGCCTGGTTGAGCGGCAAACCCCTTTCACGTTGCAGGTTGGTGAAGTCGATTATAATGATCCCGTTTTTCACAACGATACCGACTAACATAATTGAGCCGATTAAAGCTATCAAACTCAAAGTAGTGCCTGTTATCCACAGGGCCAGAAAGACGCCGGTAAAAGCAAAAAGCACGGAGAGCATGACGATGAACGGCAGTAAGAACGATTCAAATTGGGTTGCCATGACGATATATACTAACAAAATGATCAAGGCAAGTAAAGTATACAAGTCGGAAAACGCTTCCTGCTGGTCCTGTACCGACCCCGAAATGACTACCTCGACATCAGGCGGCACATCTAATTGGTCTATCTCTTTTTGGGTAGCCGCTGCCACATCGCCCAACGCCGCAGTGCCTGACAGCGCCGCTGACACCGTTATAACCCGCTGCCTATCTTCGCGTTCGATGCGTGGCGGTGTAAAACGTTCTTTGATAGTTGCTACCTCACTCAAACGGATGGCTCTTCCCTGGTTATTGTAGAGGAGAATGTTGTGGATGTCTTCTAAGGATTCGCGAAATGGCTCGTCATAACGGACTATGATATCGTATTCCTCACCTTCTTCGCGGAAAAGAGAAGCCCTCAGACCATTGATGCGGTTACGGACAAAGGTTGCTGCCACGGCTGTGCTGATGCCGAACTTAGCTAACTTATCCCTGTCGAAATCGACCTGCAGTTCGGTTTTCATTTCTTCGCGACTGATGGCAATGTCACGCGCCCCTGCTATCGTTTCCATCCTTTTGGCTAACTCTTTTGCGACAGCCGCTGTTTGCTCGAAGTCGTATCCGAACACTTTCACATCGACGCCGCTGCTGCCCATCATTCCGGCGCCACCACTACCTCCGGGCGTAACGGTATATTTGACAACTTCAGGCAGCTTGGCTATCTCTTGACGCATCACCTCGCCTACTTCTTGCATACCGCGCTGGTTGTTATTCCTGCGGTCTTTCAAGTCGTGTAGCACGATCATATAACTGATGACATTCGTCCCGCTATTACCGAACAACGCCGCAAAACCAGCCTGGTCGTCCGCGCCGGAGCTGACCGAAATGACTTTTATCTCAGGACATTTTTCTACAAAAGCGCGTTCTAATCGATGGGCAATATCCGTTGTAATAGCTAAATTAGCGCCAACAGGCAATTCCACTTTAGCGTTCACCTGTCCGTTATCAGAGCGCGGGAAAAAATCGGTCGGCACTTGTCTGACTAACCCGATACTAGCGAAGAAAATCAAAAACGCAAAAGTAATGGTTAAAATGCGATGCGTCACTGTCCATCCTAACAGACGGGAATAAGCGACATCTAAGTTGTTTAAAAATTTATCAACCGGTTTGAAGATTAATCCTAAGCCCCGATATGTGTGAGTTCTTTTGAAATCAATCAACTTAGCAGTCAGCATTGGCGTCAGTGTGATAGCCACAATCGTCGAGACGGTGGTCACAATCGAAATAATCCAGCCTAACTGTTTGAACATGATACCGGCAATACCTCCTACCATTGTCAGGGGCAGGAACACTGCCAGCAGCGTAAAGGTGGTAGCAATGACCGCCAACCATACCTCGTTGGTACCATATACGGCGGCGTCTTTCGGACGGGCGCCCCGTTCAATATGTTTGGTAATATTTTCGAGTACAACGATAGCATCGTCCACTACCAGAACGACCGCAATAGAAAGCGAACTGAGCGAAACAATATTGATAGTTCCGTTGGTGAACATCAGGTAGATAAACCCTGTCACCAACGACACCGGTATGGTAATGACAATGATAAAGGTGGCGCGCCAGCGACCTAAAAAGAACAGCACGACAATCATCACAAAAAGAAAAGCATACATGACCGTTTCGGTCAAACTGTTGATGCTGTTTGTGATATATTTAGAGGTGTCAAACAGGACACCTATCTTAACATCGGGCGGAAGCGTTTTGAGTATTTGGGGTAATAACGCATTGATTTCTTTTGCAATAGCCACCGAGTTGGAACCCGATTGTTTTTGGACAATGATACGAACGCCTAAGTCGCCGTTAATGGTCTCTTCCACCGTCTTTTTCTTGACCGTGTCGATGACGGTGGCTACGTCGGAGATAAGAATTTGTCTTCCGCCATAGTTGGCTAAGACGATATTGTTGATTTCGGCGCTTTCGACAAATTCGCCTTCGATTCGTAACGAAAGGTGTTCTGAGCCAATGTCCATGGCGCCGGCTGGGATGTTACTGTTTTCCTGCGCGATGATTTGTCCAATTTGTTCGACCGTCAGGTTAAAGGCTTCCAGCCGTCTTGGATTGACATTCACCTGAATCTCGCGTATAGGGCTGCCACTGATGCTAACAGCTCCAACACCGTTGATACGGTTTATCGGATTAGCGAGCTTTTCTTCTAACAGCTTATATAAACCGTTGTAGCTCTCATTAGCCGTAGCGTATAGGTACATGATGGGCATCATGCTGGTACTGAACTTGATAATCATCGGCTTATCGGCGCCGTCAGGCAGATAGGTCTCAACACGCGCCAAGGCGTCTCGCACGTCATTGGAGGCCTCATCTAAGTTGGAACCCCATTCAAACTGAAGTATCACAATGGACATATTGTCTTGTGAGCGCGAGATGATTTTTTTTAGGTTCGATACCGTGTTCAGGTTGTCCTCCATCCGACGGGTGATATTCTGTTCTATATCGGAAGCGCTGGCGCCGACGTAGGAGGTGATGACCGTAAGCATCGGCACTTCGATGTCAGGATACAGGTCAATAGATAAACGGTTGAGGGAAAAACCACCTAAGACGACCACTCCTAAGATGAGGAGAATCGTTGAGATGGGTTTCCGTACCGAGGTTTCGTATATTTTCATCTGAATGTAATTTATAGTGAATAGTGAATAGGGGATGGGGGATGGGGGATGGGGTATGGGGGGGATTCGTAATTGCTTTCACGAAGTGGAAGCGAACTTCGTTTCCTAATTCATAATTAATTTATTACCTTGACGGTAGCGCTGTCGGTTAGGCGGCTGGCGCCGGCTGTGACTACCTTGTCGCCGTCGTTCAGGCCGGTGAGGATTTCAAATGCGTTTCCTAAGCGTTGTCCTAAGGTTATTTTGGTATAGGTGACTGTATTATTGGCGTTTAAGATGTATACATAACGGTCGTTGACACCCGGTTGGCGGACAACAGCTATATCAGGGACAACGATATGCTCGGCGCTTCCGAAGTTGATGTGGACGCGTGCAAACATACCCGGACGTATTTTCATCCCAACATTAGTGACGGCAATTTCGGTCGTAAAAGTATGGGTAACAGGGTCGATGGTAGGATAAATCAGACTCACTTTCCCTTCAAACACCTCCTCCGGATAGCTTTCTAAGCGGATGGACGCAGGCATCTGGCGCTTTACTTGTGGGAAATAGCTTTCCTGTATGTTGATAGATACTTTTAGCGGGTTCAGTTGCTGCACTTGCAGGATAGGCTGTCCGCCGGTCAAGTCGCCGTTGTCGAAATTACGTTGCGTGACAGTGCCATTGACAGGCGATGTCAAGAAAGTGTTTTTTGACAGATTTTCAAATGTTTCCTGCGTAACGCTCAGTTGCACTCTCAACTGGTCTAACTGCTGTTTTGATATACCGCCGCTTTGAAACAAGGCTTCGATGCGTTGATAGTCCACCTTCAGGTTTTCTAACTGTAACCTTGCCTGCAGGTAGTTCGACTGTTCCATTTGTACTAATACTTGCCCTGCTATAACGTTATCGCCAACCTCGACGAGGATTTTTTCGATGCGCATGGTAGCCTGAAAGCTGGCTATCATGTTTCGCGAATAGGGCGCTATGGTACCCGTATAAATCTGCTCCTGCTCAACCGATTGCTTGTGAACGGTTTGTACTTTTACTTCCGGAATGACAACTTCATTTGTTGTTTTTTGTAACCCGCCGCTGTTACATCCGGCTATCAGCAAGGCGAGTGAGAGCGCTAAAATACTAATTCTTTTCATATTGTTTATATTTTTTTTGCTACGAAATTTTACCACGAATTTTTTACTACGAATACACGTTCTTCTTTTTTGGAACGGAAAAAATTAACACGAATAATAATTTTTTCTGTCCTGAAACCTGAATTGAAAATCGGCCATAGCTAAACCTGAAACCTAATAACTCCCTATTACTTTTTCGTAGTCGGCTTTGGCATTTAAATAACTTGCGATTGCTTGCCGACGCGAAAGCTGCGCTTGTGTAAGGGCCAAAGAGGCATTTTGTACTTCAATGATTATGCCCAAGCCTGATTCATAACGGTTCATCGAAATATTATATCCTTTTAAAGCCAACTCTTCGTTGTTTTTTGCTGATTCTGCTTGTCTTACTGCGTTGTTCATATTGTTAAGAGCGGTACGAACCTGCACGTTGAGCGATTCTTTCAAATAATCACGCTGGGTAGTAAGCTGTTTTATTTGTATGATGGTCTGCTTTTCTTTGACAGTATTTGTAAAAATGCTGGTTAGAGGGATATTCATTTGAAGTCCGGCTACCATTCCTTGACTGAACCAGGATGTGTTTGCCGGTGCAATCATACCCGGATTAATAAAGCTGGGTCCGGCCTTATTGGCTGTACCGGCATATCCATAATTGGCAAAAGCTGCCAATGTAGGCATTCGTTGCGTACGTTGTATAGAAAGCGCCTTTTGCAGTTTCAGGTTCTGGATATCTAATAAACGAAGGTCAGTGTTTTCGTTAAGTGACAGGTTTGGGGTAGTTACATTGTCGATACCGATTGCGTAATCAATAAGGTTGCCGGTAACTAAGATAGGTTGTGTAATATCTATCCCCATCAACATCTTCAACAACATTTTTACCTGTTCGATGCCGTTCTCAACTTCTAAAATACTGGGGAGTAAATTTTTCATCTGCACTTCGGCAGAAATGGCGTCTAATTCCGAGCCTAAACCCAGGTCGAAACGTTTTTTGGCTTGTTGGTATACTTCTTCTGTAAGCGCTAAGCCGCTCTTTAGCGTTTCGTATGAATCTTGTGCAAGCAAAACGCCATAATAGGCCTTCGTTACATCATTTCGCAAGGTTATTTTCGAGGCTTGCGCTTTTTCTACCGCTACTTGCATATCGATTGCTGTCATTTGAAGCGCCTGCCACAGCGCAGGGACAAACAAGGGTAATGACAACTGAAGACTTGTGTTTACGTTCCAGTCGGTCGGCATTTTTATGACCATCCCTGCAAAACTCATCGTTTGAGATACAAGCACTTTTGAATATTGACCCGATGCTGTCAGCGAAGGAAGGATGCCGTAAAAGGCTTCTTTCTTGGAGTAGTCTACCCGTTTTATTTCCTGTCCGGCAATATGAATCATCGGATTATCGCTCAATGCCACCTGAATAGCTGTTTCTAAATTGACCTGAAGGGTGTCCGTTTTTTGTCCTTTTCCAACAAACGGAAAGAGCGCTAATAACAGTAACCAGCCTGTTTTTCTAAATCGTGTTATCATACATCAATTTTTTATATTCTTCTATATTTTTATCCAATACTTCCAAGCCCTTTTCGGTGAACAACCCCCGTATGATGCAATTCATGCAAACGTTCATAGCGGTCTTTTTATCAAAGCCGTAGTCGGTAAAGACATCCCTGTGAAGCGTCATAATGGATACTTCGTAAATCAAAACAGAAATGATTGCCGTATGAACATCCTTTCCAACAATACCGTCCTGCTGTCCTTTTTGCAGCAGTTTAACCGTACTGTCAAGGTAATGCTGCTTGGATACTTTTAATGTCGATTTGTACGTATCAGGGTAGTATTTTTGTACTTCGTATAAAAAATTGAATTTCATCCGGGAGAAAGTCTTGGAGGTGTTTTCGAGTAATTTGAAAAACGCAACTATGACATTATCCGAGCTATGTAACACTTGTTGGATGTCCAATTCGTGTAGCTCAATAAAGTATTGCAGACACGCCTCTAAAAGCTGTTCCTTATCCGAAAAAATTTGATAAATCGTGCGTTTAGAAATGCCCATCGAATTGGCAATATCATCCATTGTAATAGCCTTGCAACCGTTTTTTGTAAAAAGGGTTGCAGCATGTTCTATCAATCGGGCTTTCGTTGCTTCCATAAAATACGTTCAAAAAACGCCGCAAAGGTACAATGAAAAACTTTATAAACAAAAAAAGTTTTCAAATTATTTTTCTCCCCCTTTGAAGCTCTGTCGGCCGACATGCAGGGAGCAGGGGGTCTCTGGGCTGAATAATTCTGAAAAGGATTTCTTACCGCCAATATAAAAGGCAAGTAGAAGGCTTGAAGGATAAATCTCCGAAATAAGCCCAGTTACGGTTTTTTGCAAATTCTCCTCCCGAACCACAGCATAATCTTTCCGCAACCGTTTAAAATCACGCCGAGCACGCGCAACAGCAACCGTATTTTTTGGATGGCCGGTGATAAAAAATTGGAAGGCGGCGAGCCAATCCAACCACCACCGAACCCTCAAAACTTTTTTAACCTCTTTTTGAGGCAAGTTCTTATAAAGCATCAGGAGGTTATTCCGAAAATTCAGATACGTCTTTTGCTGGCTTTCGACATTTAAAGTTCCGCCTCCAACATGGTAAACCACCGACTGGGGCGTACAAACAATCCGGTAGCCGCGTGCGCGCAGTCGCCAGCACATGTCTACCTCTTCCTGGTGGGCAAAAAAGTTGGCGTCTAATCCCCCTTCTTGTTCATAGACCTCCGTCCGGATAAACAGACAGGCGCCGGATGCCCAAAGCAGTTCGGCTACCGTATCATACTGTCCGTGGTCCTTTTCGACAACCGACAGGACGCGCCCGCGACAAAAAGGATAGCCGTACCGGTCTATGAAACCCCCTGCCGCACCCGCATATTCAAACTTTTTTTTATCTGTAAACGAAAGAATCTTTGGCTGAACAGCAGCAATGGAGCGGTCGGCCTCCAGCATCGACAGAGGCGCTTCTAACCAGCCGGGCGTAACTTCAACATCGCTATTGAGCAAGACAGTATAGAGGGAATCGATTTGTGCGATGGCTTTGTTATACCCTTCTGCAAAACCAAAATTCTTCTCCAAACGAATAACCCGAATAGAAGGAAATAGCTCGTTTAGCCAAGCGACAGAATCATCGGACGAACCATTATCCGCCACGATAATCTCCGCTATTTCCGCTGGAGTATGACATACAACCGACGGCAGAAACTCTTCCAGCAAAGCCCGCCCGTTCCAATTTAAAATAATCACCGATACTGTCATATTAATAGTTTTAAGTTTTAAGTTTTCAGTTTTCAGAAAAAAAATAAATGTAAATAAGGAGTTAAAGTTGTTTTATCTATCAATACTTTCCGAACTTTATAGAAGGTTAGTTTATTAACCACTAACCATTATTAACTATTCATTATTCACTATTTTACCGTGTTTCCACCGTTTATGTGTCCAAAGCCAGTAAGCGGGGTCGCGCAGGATGCACGTTTCCATCATCCGGGCATACGTCTCGGTAATCCAGAAGTCGGGCGTATCTTTAGCCTGGTCGGTGATAAGCCTAAACTCAACCGCATAATAACCCCTTCGGATTTTTTGGGTATCGGCAAAAATAACGGGGAGGTCTAATTTTTTGGCGATACGTTCGGGGCCGGTGAGGATAGCCGTATCCTGATGAAGAAATTGGGTCCAGTAATGCAGGTTAGCCTTGCTGGGGGTTTGGTCGGCTATAAAGACGATAAGCGTTGGCTTTCCACTGCGTTTGATATTAATTACATCCCTGATAGCCTCCTTTTTCTTTATCCCAAAGGAATGGAAGCGCGTTCTGAGATAAATAAAAAGCCTGTCGAAAGCCTTATTAGTAAGTGGTCGGTAGATTTGACCAATAGTGGCGCGTCCGGCAAAACGGGCAGTCGTTCCCGAAAACCATTCCCAATTGGCATAATGTCCCAAGATCATAATAAAAGCGGTTTGCCCTTTGTCAATCAAGTCGAAAACTAATTCGGGGTTCCGAATAAATGCCCGTTTCAACAGCTCTTCCTGCGAAATATTGGCTAATTTGACTGTCTCGACTATACAATCGGAAAAGTGGTGATAGAACCGGCGTTCAAGCTGTCTTCGTTCTATTTCGGTTTTCTCAGGGAAGGAGTTTTTTAAGTTATGCCGTACAATATTGCGGCGATAGCCTGCGAGATAGTAAATAAAGAAATAAAGGATGTCGGATAATAGATACAAAACCGACAGCGGCAGCAAGGCATGTATTTTGACCGTTGCATACAAAAATGCGTAAAATATTTTATTTCCCATCTTTTTTTAAATTTCTTTGAATAGTGAACATCCCCCTGACCCCCATTTTTCTTCACTTCGTTAAGAGACAGATTATTTTTAAACATCAAGGAACGTTGTTCCGCAAGCGAACAATCCTTAATGTTAAAAATCTATCAATGTAGTCGCTTTACGAAGTGAAGCAAACAGACACGTTGATTGATTTCATAGGAACGTTCAAAGGGGGAGGACAGCCGTTAGCGCCGTTTTATCTTCGTTCCAGCCCGTCATTTGTACTGAATGGATGCTGTTACATAACGTTTTTTGATAGGGAACAGTTACTCTCAGGTAGTTTTCGGTGAAGCCAAACATATCATTGCCCTTTCTGGCATGTTCAAATAACACCTTGCCGGTTCGACCTACGTGACGACTGTAAAAATCACGCCATCTTGTCTCCGATAATTCCAAAAACCGTTTACTTCGTATTAATTGTTTGTCAGGCGAAACGACAGGTGTTATTTGCAACGCCTGCGTACCCGGTCGGTCGGAATAGCTAAAGACATGCAATTGGGAAAAGGGGATGCTTTCGATAAAAGATTCGCTCTCCCTGAAAAGCGCATCCGTTTCCCCGCGCGTACCTACTATTACATCTATACCGATAAAAGCGTCGGGCATTCGTTGCCGTATCAGCTCCGTTTTGTGTCGGAATAGCGCGGTGTCGTATCGTCGGTGCATTAGTTTCAGAACGGTATCGCTTCCACTTTGTAACGGGATATGGAAATGAGGCATAATACGGCGACTTTCGGCTACAAATGAGATGATGTCGTCCGTTATCAGATTGGGTTCGATGGACGAAATCCTGTACCTTTCGATGCCGTCTACCTTGTCTAATGCTTTGAGCAGGTCGATAAAATTTTCATGCGTGCTTTTTCCGAAGTCGCCCGTATTGATACCTGTCAGTACGATTTCTTTTCCGCCTGTCACGGCTACCCATTCCGCTTGCTGGACGATGTCGGCTATCGACCCGTTCCGGCTGGGTCCGCGGGCTAACGGTACTGTGCAGTAGGTGCAAAAATAATCGCACCCGTCCTGTACTTTCAGAAAATGACGGGTACGGTCGTCAGCCGAACAAGCGGGAGCAAAAGTTTGCAACCCATCGACCGGTGAAACGATAATCTTGGAGGCAGGTCTTTGATACCCCGAAACTATCTCGCTCACAATCGTAGAAATATTTTTTTTCTG
>CAYUAK010000072.1:0-9835 GCA_964442765.1 uncultured Tannerella sp.
TTATTCATATACAAGTCCTTCGGACTTTTATACACCCTGAATAGTTACCAACAAAGGCTTTCAGCCTTTTGGAAATGTTAAAACAATTATAATCAAACAGATACAAGATAAATACCTATTGTTATTGTCTGTTAGTTAAAAAGTTACAATGATGTGCGAAACATTTGGATTTTATTACATTTTTTACGGTATGTTTT
Source organism: uncultured Tannerella sp. (assembly GCA_964442765.1). Taxonomy (GTDB): domain Bacteria; phylum Bacteroidota; class Bacteroidia; order Bacteroidales; family Tannerellaceae; genus Tannerella. The sequence continues at coordinate 198 of CAYUAK010000072.1, forward strand.
GTATTAAGCGAGCGGATCACCGCCTTATTACACCCTCATTTTATATGATGATTTTCTTATTCTTGACGATAAGCGTCTTCTTTTTGTTGCTTATCGTCTTCGATGAAAGTCGAAGAAAGCCCTGAAAGGTGTGGTATCAATCAGACGCGGACATTCTCCTTTCAATAATAATGAAGGCTTCGTATCAGCCATTTCCTGATAAGAACGCGCCATGTCGGGGTGTTGCATAAACAACGTACTTCGTGCAACATGAACGGCAGTACTTGTTTTCCCGCACCACTTTGCGCCCTCAATCAGCGTAGCGCCCATTGTCGCAAGCGTGTTTTGAAGTTCAGCATCGCAAATCCTTGCTAAATAATAATTTTTTTCATAATCGGCTTCTTTTGGACTGCAAAGATACACAAACTTCCGAATTTGGCAATTTTTTACTTCCGAATTTGGCGATTATTTACTTCCGGAAATGGCGATACAATCAATTTTTTTAAAAAAAAGGGACCGCTGGCAGATAATAGAAATATTATGCCTAAAAGTTGCCGGTATTTCTGAATCTGTCTGCGGGTTTGGGGGGATGATTTCAATAGAAATCTTTAACATCTTACTCTTTTAATGCATTGATAATCAGATTTTACAATCAAATAGTTAGTTCCATATATTGTTATTCGATTAATAATTTCTGGCTGTGATTGATATGGTTGTGATAACAAGTGACCATATAAAGACCTTTCGGAAGCCGACTGATATCCATCGCTGTTTCCCCTGAGCCACTATCTATTTGCTGAGAACAAACGGTTTTGCCGGTGATATCGCTGAAGTTTATTCGGATGATTCCTTCTATTCCAGTAGTTTCAACGAAAAGATGTCTCTGGGCGGGATTAGGGTAGATGCTGATTTTCGGCGTTATAACCTGCGGGTTGCCGGTCGAAACATCCAAAGGTATCTGTACCACAGTAACCGATAGACGGGGTAATGTCATTGTGAGGTTATCACCATTGGCCAGGTCCACATTTCCTTTTTGTAATGCATTATTTTCTTTCGAGATAAATGTTTCCTGATTAGCAGGTAGGTTGTTTAAACGGAAAAAGGCAACACTACGCATGGTTGATTTTTTATTCTGAATGGATACAGAGACAGGCAGGTCATTATTGATTTCGCGGTTTACTAACACCACCGACAGTGTGTCTTTTAGGGTGTTAACAGACGAATAGGCAGATACTGAATTGTTTTGGGAAGAGGTCGAACTGACGGCCAAGCTGCCGGTAAGACGTGTGAACAGATGAAGGACTTCCCATTGGCCGATATACCAATCCCAAGGAGTAAAAATCTCAACGTTATTTTCGGCAAATGTACCTAACAGGGAGGCGTAACTAACGGCAATAACATTCGGCTCGTTATACAGCGACCCCATTTCGGTAATACCCATCGTAACGCCATGCCCGGCGCCCATATATCGGTCTAACCAGTCATTACTGCGTTTGAAAATATACTCTTTGGTGATGCTGTTGTCCCATCCGCCGTTGATGACTTTGCAACCGTTTGCGCCTGGATAGTCGTAGGTCGTGTCGTAAAAAATCCGGTGCAGTTGAAGCGTCACCTCCCGTTTTATCTGTTGGTTATCCTCCGGATAAAAGTGAAAGTCGAGCACGTCGAGCAAGCGAAGCCCGGTTCGTTGCTGCTCCTCGGCTATCCGTTTAATGAAATACTCTACCCAGGCGTATCTTTTCCCCGGGTTTTGCGGGTCGGGTACGGTACCGTTCTGCCAATTGTACCAGAACCATTCATTGGTAAAAAGAGGGCCTGTGATTTTTATTTCCGGAAACAGGGTTCGCGCTTTGGCTGCAATAGCCACATAGCGCTGGATATACTCTTCGGCGGGGATAGCCTGTGGCATGATGTCGTTGTGCGTGCTGTGCCACACTTCCGGCTCATTGTCCATGTTCCAATACGTAAACTGCTCTTTGCTCAAGCCGAGTGTGTTGAACCAATGCGTCAGGATAGCGGTTGTCGAATCAGCCGGCCAAGGCTCAAGATAGGTATACGGGTTGCCGTCGCCTAAGCCTGGGCCGCCACCTCCGCACCAGTTATTAGTGACCCCTTGCCACCATTGGGATTGGTTATAGCCCCAATCATTGAAGTTAAAGGCGTTGGTTTTGGCAACATAACCCAACGCTTGAAATGCCCAAAGCCCTTTCGCTTCGGGCATATTCTTTTGAAGTGATAGCGCAGCATAGTCCCAGTCGTGGGTATACACATTGTTATACCAGTCGGGATGGCTCGACAGCTTTTTCCGCCAATTATATTTGGTCGAATTGTTACCTCCCGATTCCCTGAAAATCTTTATGCCGGCATCCTTATAGCGCTGCCAAGTAGCGGCGGAGGTAGGTGACGAAGGATTATCCGACAGGGAGTTGTTACGCCCGTAGATAAAGGGTGAGATGGCCTTTATCTCAATAGCCGGATTCACAGTGATTTGTATCTGCCCTTGAAAGGGGATTGTGCCTGTCAAGGCAAGCAACAAAGAGAGAATTATTTTTTTTATTTTCATTTCCGAATCGGGTTATTAGATAAGTCAGGAAGAAGACATGCTGCAAAATCTATAAAACTTTTTTTATTGACAAGAAAAATGCACTGAATCACCCCACTCTCCGTAACCAATGGTTATTCCGGCGTTTTGGAGGTTCTGTTCTAATTTCGATTTACTTAGGGCTGCATCGTCTTGAAGACCCGGTTTATTTTCGTAAATCAGGTAGTCAGGACGATGTTCGGGCAGGGTCATGTTAGGCATGATGATATTCGCGCCGGCTAACACCGCTCTCTCGCGTCCTTCGGGATGTATGACCTGCAAGGCTGTGGTGGCGGCAATATTGATATCCGGCATCAGCAACCGAAGGATAGCCACCATTTTCAGCGTCAACTCCAACCGATTTTCTTTGGTTAGTAAAAGGTTTAGATGCTGGTATAGAGGCGTTTGGCCGTGTTCCAAATAAGGGCCCATACCTACCATATCTACATTGAAAGATTGGAAAAACAACAGGTCATCGGCTAAATCTTCAACGGTCTGGAACGGCAAGCCTATCATTACACCAGTTCCAACCTGAAAACCTTCGTCTCGTAACCGTCGGAGCGCCAACAGACGGGCGTCAAAGGAATGTTTTTCGTCGTTTGGGTGCAATTGGCGATACAGTTCACTGTTTGATGTCTCAATACGTAATAAATACCGATGTGCGCCGGCATTGTACCATTCGCGGTAAGTTTGTGCTGTTTGTTCTCCGCAAGAAAGGGTAATCCCGACTTCTTGGTTGGTCATTGCCTTTATTTCATATAATAAATGGGTGATACGTTCTGTGAAACGGGCTGATTGCTGTTCGCCCGACTGCAACACAACCGACCCGTAGCGGTTTTTCCAAGCGAAATCCACTGCCGCCAACACCTCTTGAGCGCTTAACTCATACCGGTTTACCTCACGGTTGTCGCGACGTATGCCGCAATAATAACAATTCTTACTGCATATATTCGAGAACTCTATCAGCCCTCGCAAGTACACCTTATTCCCAATGGTTGCTGTTTTTATTGCATTGGCTTCGGCATAAAGCTGAGAAAGCGAATCGGGGTCGGATAGCGATAATTTTTCCAGGATGTCATTTCGTTGCATAATCGTAGCATCATCTTTTACTTATAGCCTCGTATCCATACCTTTGGATGTTTTCCCGCACTATTTGCAATATGTCATCACAATAGCGCTCAATAGTAACTTTCCCAACACCGGAGATGTGTGATAGTTGTATCTTATCTAATGGGAGCAAGTTGGTTATGCCTACCAGCGCCAATTGTGACAGCACAATATACGCCGGTACGTTTTGCTCCTGTGCCTTTTGATTACGCCAGGAGCGAAGTTGTGCGTACAGTTCGGGATGGAGGATGTCTTTGGGCGCTTCGGCCTTAGCAGGCAGGTCTTTGGCTGGCTTCTTTTTCTTTTTCTGCTTGTGTTCGTCGTCTTCAATCAACGCTTTTGATTTGGCTCTCAGATAGTCAGGTACTGAAAAACCGCCTTTACTGACTTCCAGCGTTTGCCGTTTTTGCCTGACGTCTATTTGAAAAGTTACTAATACATCATTGATTCGTTTTCGTACCTCTTTATTGTCGGTTTCGATGATAGAATCGTCCAATAAAGTCTGTAAAATCTGGTCGGTTTTTTCTGAAAAATAAACGGCTGCCTTTTGGATACGTTCTTGCAAAAAAGCGTCATTTTCAGGGTTATCCGTTTTTGCAAGGAGTTGTTCCAACTGTGAACGAAATTTTTCCGAAATTTTTACAATATCATTTCGGAAACGCTCTTCTTCCCGCTTATATTGGCTAAGTAATTCGGGGTAGAGGTTGCGGAAATATTCGTTCAACAGCCAACGCATTGTTTTTAAATATGGCTGAATGTTATCAAACGAGAACTGTTCAAAAAGCATTTTTGTGAAATAGTCGGTGCGTAATTGCCGGTACAGTTGTTCATCGGGTTCCTGTTGACCAGCAAAGCGATTAAAGACATCAATGCTTCCGCTACGTATGATGGAACGCATTTCTATGGGAGAGCTTAAGACCAAGCCTTCCAATGATTTACAGCGGCTTAATGCGACATAGACCTGTCCGTGTGCAAAAGAAGCCTTGGCGTCAATAATAGCCTTATCGAAAGTCAAGCCCTGACTTTTATGCACTGTGATAGCCCAAGCCGTTTTAAGCGGATATTGTTCAAACGAGCCTTCTTCCTCCTCTTTCAGCTCTTTTGTTTCCGGCTCAATCGTGTATCTCATATTACTCCAGACCTCCTTTCCAACGATGATTGGTTCGGAGTCGCCTTTTCCCAGTGTAATAATTCGGTTGTCATTGATATCAATAATAAGAGCGATTTTCCCATTGTAGTACCGCTTTTCGGAAGAAGTATCATTTTTGATAAACATCACTTGTGCGCCTTTTTTTAGCTCCAATTTTTCGTTGGTAGGAAAAGAGTAATCGGGGAAATTGCCATTAATTGTGGCTTCAAAAACAAAACTTCTCTCTTTTATTTTTGCCAGCTTTTCATCGTTAATACACTGAGCCTGATAATTATGTGTTGTCAGGATGATATAGCCTGCTTCTTTGTCGGGATCAAACTTCGGCTGGTATCGTTTGTTTAGTTCCTGCAAAAGCGCCGCATCGACCTTGTTTTCCCGGATACGATTCAGCATGTTTATAAAATGATTGTCAGATTGCCGGTAAACCTTCTTCAGTTCGATGCAAACGTATGCGGTTTGTTTTAACGCCTGGCTATTAAAGAAAAACGGTGATTCATAGTGACTGCTCAGCATACTCCACTCATCGTCTTTTGCTACGGGCGCCAACTGTTCCAGGTCGCCTATCATCAGCAGTTGTACGCCCCCAAAGGGTTGTTCATTTTTCCGGTAATGGCGTAGGACATAATCTATTGCATCTAACAGGTCGGCTCTTACCATACTTACTTCGTCGATAACTAACATGTCTAAGCTGCGAATAATATTGATTTTCAACCTGTTTAAACGGAAACACTCTTTTGGCAGAATAGTACCCGGAACAAAAGGAGCAAAACTCAGTTGAAAGAACGAATGAATGGTGACCCCTTTTGCGTTAATGGCAGCCACCCCTGTTGGCGCAACGACAATCATTCTTTTCGGAGAATTTTCACGCAGGCGATGCAAAAAAGTCGTCTTTCCTGTCCCAGCCTTTCCGGTCAAAAAGAGGTGTGTACCCGTATATTTTAACAGGCTTCCGGCTAATTCGAGTTGCGGGTTAGTTTCCAAAATGACAGTACGCTATAATACAAGTTTCAATAATTATGAAGCGGCAAAGGTACGATTTTCCGTTGTATTAAGAAAAAAAATCCGCCCAATGCAGCAATTCAGCGTGAAATTTTTCAATTCCCCGTTTTTCATCTACTTTTAGAATTCTTGCCATGAATCATTATTATGTGCTTCCCCAATACGCTGTTTGCAATTTTCCGGGCAGTTTTTTTACCACCTCCTCCACCGAGTGCCTAATCCAATATTTCAGTGTCTCATCGTCCATATCACGGTTCAGAATGATGTTGTTCCAATACTTTTTGTTGAAATGCCAAGCTGCAATCACGCTTTTATAACGCTCCCGAAGTTCAATGGCTTTAACGGGGTCGCATTTTAGTGTGATATTTAATTCCGTATCATTCAAAGGAATGACAGCAAACCATTTATCGAATACCCTAAAAATAAGGTACTCACCATCAAAATACAATGTTTCCGTTGCCTCTTTGATAGTTAGGCAGTATTCACGTAACTCTTCTATGTTCATTTCGACAGGTCAAATATTGAACGCATTTTTTAAGCTAACAGTTAAATTTTTGACACTCCACAGCGAGGGCGGTAATTGTTGGGGGGGGGATCAGTGTGTCGATTTTATAATAGCCTTATTATTACGTCCATCCACAAAAATATAAAGCGGTTCGGGGAAGCGTACATGACGCACGTATTGGGTTTCACTTACTGTTTCGGTGGCGGCGAGGGTGTTCATGTCAAGTCCGCCATCGCCCATGAAGGGATTGATGGTCAGGTAGCCAACTTCAAATGAGATGAGGTTTTGAAAGAAATGTGTGCCTTGGCTGGGGTCAACGCGGAAATTCTCAAGACCACATTCAACAATCACCGAAGCCTCTGAAATATGTCCCCACTTGACAGGTATGCCCAAGAATTTATCGCTCGAACCCCAGCGACCGGGGCCTATCAATACATAACCGCGTTTCTGTTCTTTTAGCGTTTTATTGATAGCGTCAATTTCTTCAACCATAGACTCGGTCTTTGTATTGTTGAATGTATCGGGTTTCAGGTAAACGATATCGCTTACGCCCTCTACGATGCCCATACCAACAGCGCTCTGCGCCCAAAGGAGGGCGTCTGTCAGGTCAACCTTCGTCCAGTCGAGTGATGAGCGGTTCTCGCTGTCCACAATGGGGCGTATTTGCAGGAAGTTGAACACCTGCCGCGCCCCGCGTGGGACATCTAAGTTGACTGCAAATTCAATTTCTACATGGTTTCGCATTTCATTTCTACCCATTTCAAGCAGGTCGCAAAGTATTGCCGCTAAAGGGAAAGAATCATATTTAAGTACTTTAGCAAAAGTGATGATGGCGTGACCTGTCTCGAAACAACTGTCTGTTATCATCTGGTTAGCCATGTCCCAAGTGGAAGCCACGTGGCGTATATTGCGAAAATTTTTGATTTTGTTGACGTCCAACTTCAATAGATTCACCGTTTCGTTCATAGAGGTCATGAACTTTTCAGGACGGAGGTCAAGCGCGTACATTTGGCGCTGTGTATCGCGCAAAGCCAGTTCGGTGGTCGAAAGTTGCAAGGTATGTTTAGGATAATGCGGTGAGAAACGCAATACACGTCCTCCACTCACTACAATAGCGCCCAATCCAACAGCTATCTCAGCTATACCCTCTTCGGGACGTTCGTTGCCTAGGGGATAGAAATTCAGTGAACGCGCCACACCTGAAATGGTCGGAAAAAACAACCCCTGCTCCTCTGTACCGCACACTTCCTGTATCACAACCGCCATCTTTTCTTCGGAGAGATTGTTGCCGCTGGCTGTGATGTACTGGCGCGCCGACGAATAAAAGACCGAAGCATAGACGCTCTTTATGGCTTTACCAAGCATGCGCAAGGTTCGGTCTTCGTTCTCTGCCTGTGGTAACATGTAGGTCGAATAAATTCCTGCAAAGGGCTGATAATGCGAATCCTCAAGTTTTGAACTCGACCTGACGGCAAGCGGTCCTGTAGCATAGCGAATGAACACGCGCAGTTTCTGCATCAGACCTTCGGGCAGGTGTGAGGATACAAATTCGGCAAGAATCTCCTCGTCCGATATCTCAACGTTCATAATATAATGCAACCCATTCACTTCCATAAACTCGTCGAAACAGTCGGTGGTAATAATCAGCGTGCGGGGTAACATTATTCTCACATCCTGATATTTGTCGTAGAAGTTATGCTTCATGAGCATGTTGTTCATAAAAGCCAGACCGCGCCCTTTGCCGCCTAACGAGCCGTTGCCAATACGGGCTACCCAGACGCTTTCGCTGTAGTTCTGTTCGGAAAATGGCGCTACCACACCCTGTGCAAGCAACATGCGGTAGTCGTTGATGTTTTCGGCTAAAAAATTGCGTAAACGCTTCAGGTCAGGAAAATTTTTGGCCGGAGCAGCCTCGAAAAGACGCGCAAGCGAGAAGATACCACGCGCATAAAGCCACTTAGCTATATGGTCATTTTCGGAATGATGTTGCAATACCTCGTCGGGAATAGTTTCTATCAATTGATGCATTTCTTTCAGGTTGCGTGCCTGTCCGATTTTGGCGCCGGTGGCTGGGTCGCGAAAAATAAAATCGCCAAACAGAAACTCGGCGCTGATATACTCACCAAGTTCCTGCAACAGTGTTTCAGAGTATTTTTCTAAAAAACCCACGCCAAGTTCCTGCGCTATAGCGCGTACCGACGCCTGCGATGATTGCATCAGAAAGGGCATCAGTGGGGTTTCTTTTTTAATCAGACGACAAAGGTCTATTCCGGCATCTAATTTTTCGTTATTCGGGTCATCGTCGGAGTTGATGACGAATCCGACGTCGGAGATGATGCCCAGTAAATTGGCTTTGTATTTTTCGTAGTCTGCTACGGCATCGGTATAATTGGTCGCCAGCAATATCTTGGGACGCGAGCGCTTGCGTACTACCTGTTGTTGCTCGCCCATCGCCTCACGCACAAATTCCGCGCTCTGTTTCATCACAAGACGATAAACGGCAGGCAGATACGACGAGTAATACCGTATCGAATCCTCCACTAACAGGATACACTGTACGCCCACTTTCAGGATATCGTTGTCGGCGTTCATCCTGTCTTCAATCAGTTTGATAATAGCCATAATAAGGTCGGTATTGCCGTGCCAGCAAAAGATATGGTCTATTCCTGAACGGTCAACGCCCTGTATGTGCCGCACGATGTTGCGTGTGAAATGTGTCAGCAGCACAACAGGCAGAGCGGGACGTTTCTTTTTCACCTCCTTCGCAAAGGTGAACACATCCGGTGAACCCACATTGTACATGCTGATTACAAGGTCTATATCCTTCTGTGTAGTAAGCACTTCCAATGCTTCGGAAGTGGCGCTTACACGCACAAATGTGGGCGTATGCGTAAGGTTCAGTTCATGATACTCCTCATTGAGACAGGCTTCCAAGCGTCCATCCTCTTCGAGGATATAGGCGTCGTAAGAACTGCATATCAACAAGATACGATTGATGCGTTGCTGCATCAAGTTATGATAGTCAGTACGATCGAGCGAGTTGCGGATGAATTCTTTCATCTTACACTATTCCTTGCGCGAGCATTGCCTTGGCGACCTTGATGAAGCCCGCTATGTTGGCGCCTTTTACGTAGTTGATATACCCGTCCTTTTCAGCGCCGTATTTTACACATGCGGCGTGAATATCGTTCATGATGGCGTGGAGTTTTTTGTCCACCTCTTCCGGTGTCCAACTGATGCGCATCGAGTTTTGGGTCATTTCCAATCCCGACGTGGACACTCCGCCTGCATTGGCGGCTTTGCCTGGTGCGTAGAGC
>CAYUAK010000073.1:0-7155 GCA_964442765.1 uncultured Tannerella sp.
GTCCAGGGGCGCATGACGTACATGCCGCTGTATGGGCCTCGCAGATAGGGGGGAAGGCCGGCGGCGTAATGGAGATGCTCCATTTCTTCCAGGTCGGAATGGGTGTAGAATGGTTGTTCAAGAGGGAGGGTATTGTTGAAAATGGGTCTCATTTTTTACACACAGATTACACGGATTTATATTAAAAACTACATCCCCTTAACCCCGTTCAAAGTGGGAATTAATTGATTGCAGGGATTCTAAAACGTTGCTTTTGAGGTGGATGAAGTGGGTGATGCCTATCGATTGCAGTTTGTCCAAACACGCGGGGGCGCCTGCTATGACTAAGAGGGCTTTTGCCTCGATAGATTGGTGGGCTAACGGGGCGATTGTTTCGTATTCTTCATCGCTTGAGCAGAGGACGATAATGTCGGAATTTCTTTTTAAGGCGGCTTGTATGCCTGCTTCTATCGTCTCGAAGCTTAGGTTGTCGATGATTTCGTAGCCAGCACAGGCGAAGAAGTTGGAAGAAAATTGGGCGCGGGCTATACACATCGAGAGGTTCCCTATGGGCAGGATGAATACTTTGGGGATTTTTGCGTTATTTTCGGTTGATAGACGTAACGCCTCAAACTCGGAGGCACCGCGCGAGAAGTCTAATTTTGTAACGAATCCACCGGTACATCCGCAACTATCACCCGAAGTGGTTGTTTTATCTATCGCTTTTTCGGTGACATCGGGGTACTGGTTGGCGCCTACCAAAATTTGGCTTCGGGTTGCTAACTTTTTTTTGCGTGACTTGTTATGCTCGTTAACGGCGCGTTGAATGTCGCCACTATTGGCCATAGCGACAAAACCGCCCCGTTCTTCTACTTCTAAAAAAATACCCCAAGCGGCGCGCGCGCAGGAACTGGATAGCGTTTCTATATAATAAGAACCGGCTGTGGGGTCTGTTATTTGGTCAAAATGACATTCTTCTTTTAATAATAACTGCTGATTACGCGCTATACGCTCCGAAAAATCGTCCGCTGTTTGAAGAGCATAGTCAAATGGTAAAACTGCAATGGAATCGACGCCTGCTAAGGCCGCTGACATCGCTTCGGTTTGCGTGCGTAACAGATTTACATACATATCGTAAACAGTCATGTTCCATCCCGATGAACGGGCATAAACCTGCATCTTGCAGGCATCCCAATCGTCCTCGCTGCATCCGTCGGGCTGATAGGCTTTCACGGTCTCGGCCCATAGACGGCGGACAGCACGGAACTTGGCTATCTCTAAGAAATAATTGGAAGTGATGCCAAAATTGAATTTTATTTTTTGGGCTACTTTGCCGGCCGGGATACCAACATCCGATAGGTTGCTTATCAAATCATTCCCCCAAGCGAGCGCATAACCGGCTTCCTGGGAAACCGATGCACCTGCATCGTTTAGCGAAGCTGCCTCAACGGCTAACACTCGGTACTTTGGTAAAGCCTCGCTTGCATTCATTACTGCTACTGCCTCATCGACCCAGCCATCGTTTAAGGCAATCCCTTTTATCAAGGGTTTTTTTAGCGGATTATAAGCGATGGAACCGTGACATTGGGTTAAGTCAACATGGATAGTTTTAAAATAATCGGTAAGAAGTTCGATTAACTCGACGGATTTGCGAATACAGGTTTTGAAGTTTAGCTCTGTTGTTTCGGGGCAAATGCTATCTAATAACAGTGAAATATTTTCTGCGTTTAACATATCGCCTTTCAGTTGAAAGCCGAGCGATGTTATGCCGCAATGGTTGATTAAATACATTGCTTTTTCGTTTGCTGCCTTACAATCGCTGACGACTATATCCTGTCGGATAAGCCATAAATTATCTGTTTTTGTTCCTCGTAAATAGGGGAATTGGCCTGGGAGCGTATCCATTGCCTCAATCCCTTCCATGTCTTCAATGGTGTAAAATGGATTAACATCGAATCCTTCGCCAGTTTTCCACACCATCTTTTTCTCGAATGGAGCGCCTTTCAGGTCGGAAAGGATCTTATCCTTCCATTCTTGAGCGGAAACGGGCGGAAACTCCTCGAAAAGTTTTTCTTTTGCTTCTAACATATTATTTGCAACGGCAGGGATGCCGTTGTTATTAAGGGTCTTTGAAAATCCATGCGGGCTGATTTAATTTTGCAAGATAAGATTTGGCATCTTTTTCGGTTGCAAAAGCCTGCGCGTATACACGAAAATGACCGTCCTTGATAACGATGCCCGATGCTGAAGTATTTATACCCTTCAAACCGTTGAGATGCTTTAACGCCTGCTCCTTTGTTTTAAAACTTCCCACTATTACATAATAATTTACGCTTTCGGCAGGCGCTTTGGTGGAAGAAGTGGGCGTTGTTTTGACAGTTATGGAAGCGGGTCTGGGGGAAGTAGAGGAAGCTGTTTTGGATGGGAGGGGAGATGAATGCACCGCTTCAGATGAAGAAGTATGCGCCTCTGCATTAGGGTTCGTTGCGCTTTTGTCGGCTTCAGGGCTATTTTTTTCGCGGGTGTCGTTATCGGAGGCTGTTACTGAAGTTATTTGACCGCCCGAATAAGTCATCCCGTTATATTTGGATAAAACCTCAGTCGAAAAATCTTCTGCCGTTTTCTTGGGCATGATCTCATGGGGTATAAAACTGGCGGAATAGGACGATTTATTGACGTCGTTCACTGGGGTTGCCATAAGCAAAAACAACAGGATAGCTGCTGCCGTAGCGCCTGCTATTCGTAAAAAAGTCTTTGTGACAGGAATACTGTAAATAACATTTTTCCCACGGGGGGCTAATTTTTCCGGTTCAAAATCTATTTTAGGCTCTGAGGTTACTACCGAACTAATGGTGATAGCGTCGCGGGCTATCAAAGGAAGAAAATTAAAAACAGGCAAACCATACGACCAAATACCGAACAACTCATTGCTTTGTTTTGAAGGCTTGAAAATGAGTCGCTCTTCTTCTTTGAAAAACTTCCCTACCGCTCCTAACTGCAAAACGGCATTCTCGTCTAACTTTTCCCGTATCTCGCTCACATCTTTCTTAACTAAAGACTGCGCTTTAGCAAAATCTAACAAATAACGCTGCATATACGATTCTATTAAAAGACCATCATTATGCGTTAGCGTTGGGTTGTAGACAATTTCCTTTCGCGAAGGGGTAAATATATGCGTATCTTCATGGTGATCAGCCGGTATCGACTGAAGCACGAACCCTCCAAAATCCGGGATTATTACGCAATCATGCAGTAATAATAGCCGTTCAATATGTTCAATTATCCGTTCCATTGACTAAAAACTTACACCAAATCTATATGTTTCAGACTGCAAAGATATACATTTTTATAAAAAAAACAAAATGGCGCTATTTGTACAAAAAAATAACAGTCAAATTTTTGCCCCTCTTTTGAAGGTGGTAGCATGACACTAATCGGTATTTTCCGTGTTATCCGAAGTGCCGGATGAGGGGCCGATATAGATGTCCTTGATATCTATGCCCGTCTCTTGAAACCCCAGCAGATGCGCGGAGAAAAAGTCTATCATACGCCAGTAAAAGTATTCGTTGTAGTTGGCAAAACCGTGCCTTTGGGTGGGCATGATAAGCATCTCAAAACGCTTACCGGCTTTTATCAACTCATTAACAACCCGCATCGTATTAGCGGGATGCACGTTGTTATCTATCTCGCTGTGTATTAGCAACAGGTTGCCACGCATGTTTTTGGCAAGCTCCTGGTTGGCAGGCACTTTGATGTCGAACCGGATTTCATCGTCTTTGGTCGTCGTTTCTTTTACCCCGTGGTGTTTTTCGCTCCACGACCGGTTGTAGATGTTGTTGTCATGGTTGCCGGCGCAGGAGACAGCTACCTTGAAGAACTCGGGATACTGAAACAGGGCTGCTGTTGACATAAAGCCACCGCCCGAATGTCCGTGTATGCCTACGCGGTTGATATCCATGTAGTCGAACCTGCGGCACAACTGCTCAATAGCAGCTTTATGGTCGGCTAACGGATAGTCGCGCAAGTTACTGTACCCGTAGTTGTGATACCACTTTGAGCGGCTCGGATGACCGCCCCGCTGCCCCATCGTCACAACGATGAAACCGGCCTGCGCTAATCGGTCGGTACGCGGATTAGGGGCGGAAAAACTGTAATTGACGCCTTCGGTCTGTGGACCGGGATAGACATAGTTGATAACCGGATATGACATATCGGGGTCAAAGTCGAAAGGCTTGTACATGACACCGTACAGGTCGGTGATTCCATCGGCAGCTTTTACAACAAATAACTCAGGGAAACGGTAGCCGGCTTGTAGCAGTTGAGAGAAATCACAGACCTCTAAATCCAATAACTTGCGTCCGGTATTATCGTACAGCGCCGTTGCAGGGATGGTATTAACGCGTGAATAGTTATCGACAACAAAACGCCCTTCCCTGTCAATCGAAGTGGAGTGAAAGTAATCGCCCGGTGTGATAAGACTAAGCCCTGAACCATCGAAATTAACACGATAAAGGTGTTCGTAGTAGAGCGTTGCATCGTCGGGTTCTTTGCCGTTGGCAACGAAATAGACGACCCTGTTTTTACTGTCTATATGTTTGATCTGGTCGACATGCCAGGCGCCTTTCGTAATCCTGTTTTTCAGATGGCCGTCGGCATCATAGAGGTACAGATGCGCCCATCCATCGCGCTCGCTCCAGTGTATCAGCTCCTTGCCGTTATCGGTCAGCGCTAAGGGACGGGTTTCTATATAAGTATTCAACCGCTCTTCAATGATAGCCTTGATAGAATCATCGCCAATGGTATAGGTGCAAATATCTACCCGTTTCATATCGCGACTCACACGGGTGAGGTAGAATCGGTTGTCTTGCCCTATCCATACGCTGGGCGACCTAGCGTTATCGCGCGGACGGCTGCCTACGCTGGTATTCTGGTCTTTAAACGCTTTCGTATCGATTTCTTTTCGGATATTGGCTTCGACGTCAAAAAGGTACAGGTGCGTAACAGGCGAGGCCGATTCGCCGGGCATCTGGTATTTGTAGGTCTCTAAGGTGGGACGTGGATTGGCAATGGAATTGATAACCCACAAGTCTTTCACTTTCCGGTTGTCGGTGAGTGACGTCACAAAAAATTTGCCCGAAGGCGACCATGTACCCGATACCTGCCTGCGTCGTCCGTCAAACAACGAATCGGTGTTCATCCGGTTTCGCGGCATCCCGAAGCCAAAGTCTTCAATGCCATCGGTAGTAAGCGCTATTTCGGTTATCGTCGAATCTTTTGAGTTTATACGAAGTTTTTCGTAATCGTCGTAGCTCATATAGAATAAATTCAAATTTTTCGCATAGACGACCTTTTTCTTGTCGGGCGACACATTGCCCCACCTAAGCTCGGCAATTTTTTTCGCGCAAGTATCCAACTTTTGGGTGAGATAGTTGTAGGTAAAGTAGAACGTATCTTTCGCGCTGGAGGCTACGTTGAAGGTAAAGGTTTTATCATCCTCTTCAAGGGTTAAGTTCCTGAGAGACAGGTTCTGTGCATCGAAAGGGTCTCTCGTTATGCTGGTAATTGCTGCCGCCAATTCTTCCAGGTTGAACAGCGCCTGTTTCTTCCTAAGGGCCGGGTCGACGACATACCAGTTGTTGCCCTGACAGGTCTTGTAGGAGTACCAGAAACGAACGCCGGTATTAAAATAGTTCGGAGAGACCGATTGCGAAAATAACATTTGACCGACAGCCTGCCCCGCAAACTTACGCGCCTGTGTATAAGTAGGAAGCGGTTCCTGCGAGACTATCCGGTAGCTTTGGAATAAACCCAAACCAATAAAAATAAATACTAAAATCCTGGTTTTCATATAGTTTAAAATTTTTTAAGATATTTAAAAAGTTTGATGTACCACTTGTTTACTTTTGATATATGCTTTTCATACTTGAGCGGTTGGAGTTTTAGAACATCCTCTATGTTCTGTTCATCCAGGTCTAAATAATTCAGGATTGCCTGGTAATTAGCCGGTTTATCCATCACCCTATCCGACAGGTACAAAGTCGAAGCCTTCTCCTTCGTTATCTCGCCGCGCCGTACCATCGTGCTGTATTGGCATATACGTCTTTCATAGCCATAGATATGATGCCTGACATAGTTGGTGAAAGGCTCAATGGTGCAGTCAAAATGTTTGGAATATTCCCGCCCTTTATCTTCCTGCCAATCTAACTCCCTCGCTATAAACTCCCCCATCTCCTTGTCCGACATGTTTTCTATGTAAAACAATGGCCTCACCTCTTTGGGAAATCTACTGGTTCGTTTGGCAATAGACAGCTTGAAAAAATTCAGGTTCGGATATATCAGAAATGTATTCATTTCCTTTTTGGTTATACATCCGGCCTCTTTCATAATATACTTGAAGCGACTGACGTCCTGTGTGGTATCGGGCAGAAACGAATCTTCTTCCAAAGGCGAGGTGCCCAAAGCAATAACCGGAATCCCGTAGTCATTCGCAACCTTAAACATATTGGCTTTTATCGCTATACCGCACGCGCCACAGATATCGCCCGACCGTAACAGCATATTCTTATAGATTCTTTTCAAGACCTCAGGATCGGGTTTACAAATGATATGTTTTACCTGCATCTTTTCGACTGCCCGCTCCATGTTCTCAATTGCCAAGGGGCTAACAAACCCGTTATCATACGTCATTGTCAAGACTTTCAGCTTATACACCTTGACCATCAGGTACAGGATATACATACTGTCTTTGCCGCCGCTTAACGGCACTAACACATCATAGTCGCCCCGTTTGGAAGTTTTAGCCGCTTCCAAAATCTGAATCAACTTATCTTCCCCGTAGGGTGCAAATACATGGTTTGCAGCACACAACGAGCAAACGCCCTCAGCATTAAAAGTAACGCCTCGATACGCATCTGTCAAAATACATTTTTTACATTCCATAATCTATATGTATCAACGGCATCCCTGCCGTTGTAAAACTACCCCCTCGTTTGTCCACTACCCATAATAACATACTTATAAGTAGTCAACTCACACAAAGCCATCGGCCCGCGTGCGTGCATCTTTTGCGTACTGATACCAATTTCTGCCCCGAATCCAAACTGCGCGCCATCGGTGAATGCCGTAGAAACATTGGCATAAACGCAAGCCGCATCTACGCAGTTTAAAAATTTTTGA
>CAYUAK010000074.1:0-22099 GCA_964442765.1 uncultured Tannerella sp.
TCGTCCGATAAACATCAGGAACCAATAAGTACAGGCAACCGAACCGCCGATAACCGCTCCATACATCGGGTCTTCGGAAAGCCATAAGTTAGCTGTTGCAGGTGTTCCAACTTCAACGCCTACATAAGCGAAGATACCGACAGCGCCCAGAATAAAATGACGGAACTTTATTGCGCCTTTCATCAGGTCGCCAAGTGGTTCTGAAAAGCGTTCAGCATGAGGCTCAGGAATTGAAACAACCCATAACACAATACCGACAAGCGCAAAAACGCCCATGGCGATATATAGCACAGGAAAAACGCTGGTGATGTGCGCTTTGGAAGTCTCGCCAATCAAAATACCCACAAATGCAGGGGTGAAAGTTGCAAAAATGGAATTGAAGGAACCACCGATTTGAATCAGTTGGTTACCTTTATTTCCGCCGCCACCTAAGGTGTTCAACATCGGGTTGACAACCGTATTGAGCAGTGTCATCGAAAAACCGGCTACAAAAGCGCCGAGAAGATAAACCACCATTGCTGATGATTGACCGGAATGACCGGACAGAAATTGGATAAAGATACCCAGAAAACCAATAGCAATAGCTATCAAAGCTGTTTTCTTGTAGCCTACCCGTTGCAAAAGCAAGCCGCCGGGGATTCCCATTACGGCATACGCAATAAAGTTAGCCATGTTGCCCAACATTCCCATTGCGTTGGAAACGTCGAACTGGTTTTTCAATACAACGCCCATAGGCGCCGCCAAGTTTGTTACAAATGAGATCATACCAAATAGTAAGATCATCATAATGATAGGTAACGTGTAATTTTTTTTAGTTTCCATACTCGTTAAAAAATTTTTTGTTAGTAATTTATGATAGATTAAACTTATAAACCGTTTGACTCTCGAAAACGTCGCCGGGACGCAAGATGGTTGATGGGTACGCCGGCTTGTTAGGGCTGTCAGGGAAATGCTGCGTCTCTAAGCATAAGGCCGAGCGCATCGGGTAGCGTTGCCCGTGTTTGCCGACTAAATTGCCGGTCATCCAGTTCCCTGTATATAATTGGACGCCCGGCTCGGTCGTAAACGTATTCATCACAATACCGGTTTTGGGCGACTTCAGGTTGGCGCATATTTTAAGCGACTTGTCATTAAGGAACTCGTTCTCGCCACTTATAAGACTTTTCTCTCCAATTTTTTCAGTCTTAAGGATATAGGTATGGTCGTAGCCTCTGCCGAACCGCAATTGCTCGAAGTCATCGTTTATTCGCGAACCAACCGTCTGAAAGTCATTAAAATCCATTGGTGTGCCTTCCACTTTTGCTTTCGGGCCGTAAGGAATAGCCGTAGCATCGGTTGGAAGATAATAGTCGGCATGGATAAATAACAAATGGTCGTCAATGGAAGGAGCGCCTGCTCCGGAAAGATTGAAATAGGAGTGATTGGTCAGGTTTAAAACGGTAGGTTTATCTGTAATCGCTTTATAAAGAATAAAGACTGCATTGTCGTCGGACAGGTAATAGGTAATGTTTACATACAAATTGCCGGGGAAACCTTCTTCTCCGTCCGGGGAAGTATAGGTTAGCATGACCGTTTGGCTGTCAGACTGATACATGTCCCAGACGACGGCGTTGAATCCTTTGAGGCCTCCATGCAGGTTGTTGGGGCCATTGTTAATAGCTAACCGGTCGTAAATGACGTCGTCTAATGTAAACCGGCCTTTGGCAATTCGGTTGCCATAGCGTCCGCAAACAGCACCGAAATAGGGCTCTTCCGAAGCCAAGTAGTCCTGAATAGAATCATGCCCAGTGACAACATCTGTCAATTGGCCGTCCCTGTCAGGTACCATGAGCGACACGATTTTTGCCCCATAATTCAATATAGTCAACTCACTACCAGTTTTGTTAGTGAGAGCGCAAAGCCACGTTTCTTTTCCGTCGACTTCCTGCCGAAAATGGGATGGCTGAAGCCCGGAAATAGTTTTTTCGCTTATCATATCGGGTACTATTGATTTAAATTTGGCGTAAAAGTACAGTTAATATTTATACAACGTATAAATAAAAGTATGTTATAAAACATATTTTTAAAATGAGGTTTTATAATTTTCTGACAATAAGAGGAGACCGATTTTTTTTTACTATCTTTGCACCCGTTTAATACGGTTTACTTTATCGAAAACGAGGATAAAAAGTTTAATGTGAGAAGAAAATATAGACATTCGGTCATCCTTTTTTTACTGTTGTCGGTGTTGTCCGGTCTGCAGTTACTCCATGCTCAAATGGATGAAAAACTGTATATGATAAATTGGCAGATTGACACGCTTCAGACAGAACTTTTATCGCTTGAAATAGATAATCTCACTTTTTTAAGAAATAACGAGTATAATTCGACAGCACAAAAAGGTTATACGCTTCCGGGATTTTGGTTTCAACTCAAGTCGGTTTATCATCCGCTATCTCCCATACAAATAGAAGCGGGTGTTCATTCGCTTTGGTTTTGGGGCGCTACGATGTATCCGGCTTTTACCTACAAAGAGATTGCCACCTGGAAGGGTCATGAACATGCCCATACCGTTCATGTTTTGCCTTTTTTCCGCATTCATTTGGATTTGACAGAGCGGTTGAGTCTTGTTTTAGGCAATCTGTATGGCGGGGCTAACCATCGGTTGATAGAACCTTTGTATAATCCCGAGCTTAATCTGACGTCTGACCCCGAGACGGGTTTGCAACTGTTATACCGTTCTAAGAGGCTTCAATTGGATTTATGGTTAGACTGGATGACTTTTATCTATCAGTTAGATTCAAAGCAGGAGGCCTTTGTATCAGGAGGTTCAACCTGTTTCAACTTAACAAACCCCGATTTACCCTTTCATGTTTATATTCCGTTACAAGGGCTAGTACAGCATCGGGGAGGGGAGATTGAGGTTACCGATGCCCGTATTTTGACGTTATTGAATGGCGCCGTTGGCGCTGGCTTGGAATGGAACTGGGAAGGGGGTGTGCTTCGTTCTGTTAAAACGGAATATCTGTTAGCAGGGTTTGCTTTCCCTAAGGGACGAACCTATCAGCCGGAATCCGGTACGGGGCATTATATACGGGCTGCCATGCAGTTGAAAGATATTAATATAAGCGCTTCTTACTGGTCGTGTAATGATTTTGTCCCCATATTTGGGAGCGCTTTTTATAGCTCTATGTCGATAAAAAAACCAGGCATGCTTTATGAAAAACCGTCCCTCTGTCATGTAGGCGTCGATTATTTCCGGTCGTTAGGCAAAGGCTATACATTGGGTGTTAAGGTTGATGTATATCGTTTTATGTCCGGCAAAATGTATTGGGCTGAAACCCGTCAGTACCAGACGCAACACTTCGGAAAAAACATCAATCATGCCCTCGAAATATGCTTCCGCATGACCCCCTCCTTCATCATTAAGAAGTAATAGAAATCCTGTGCTTATTTGGCCAGCCGGCGCAGAAAAACGTCTAAGTCGTCGTTGTTGTTTAGCCCGAATTTCTTTTTTAACCGGTATCGAACCATGTGGACAGACGCCTGTTCGATTGAAAAGCATTCAGATACCTCACTTATTTCCATGCCAATAGCAAAGCAAACGCAGTATTTTAGGTAGGGGATGGAAAGGGTTCCGAAGAAAGACTGTTTTAAGGCGGTAACATATTTGCTGTCTATGCGGCTCAGTAATTCAATGTAATCCCCTTTTTTGGGGAGTTTTTTCCGGATTAGTTTTGCGATATCCTCAATAAATGTCAGATTGGCAAGGCTCTCGTCTTTCAATTGCTCCTGCTGTTTTTCGTTTTTAAGTTCAAGCTCATTAATTTTATGCGTATAGGCTTCTATTTGTTGATCTAATGACATCTTGTCTTTTAACAGTTGTTCAATGGCTTTGTTTTTGCCTTCGAGTTCCATTTTTTTGATATAAAAATCCGACAGGATTTCATATTTCTCCAACTGGGCTTTGACGGCTTGTTCTTCTTTAATTTTGAGGTTCAGTTCGGCTTCTTCTTTTTCGGCATTTAGCAGTGCGGTGCGTCGTTTTGTATTTTTCTTCATAGCAATAAACCATAGTATCAGCAGAGCGATGACACCGATAAGCAGGAAGATGGTAATTATCAGCATCGTTGTTGATTGCAGGCGGTTGGCGTTACTGATAAGCAGTTGTTCGATTTTCCGTTCTTCTTTTTCGGTGTTATAGAGATATTCAAGTTCGCGCGCTTCAATTTCGCGCATGGTTTGTTTCAGGTCTATCATTTTTTTGTTCTGAACGAAGGCTTCTTTATAGCGTCCGACTGCATATAATATCCTGTAATGAAGGTTAGTGTAGGTGCGCTCGTCCTCATAAAATGCCTCCGGAGGATACATAGCGCCACCTTCCTCAATTTGTTGGGTGAGGTATTTTTCGGCTTCGATGATAAGTTTTTCGGCTTCATGATAGTTTTTGCGTTCAAACTGTGAGAGCGCTTCTATATAGTTGAAACGGCTTCGTATGTAGGCGTCGTCTTCGATGTCAATCGCCTTTGCTTTTTCGATGCAGTCGTTGAAAAAATCCCAATCCGGTTCGCTTTTCATCGAACTATATTCCGCTATCAGCAGGTAAGACTGCAGGATGTCATAATCTAATTTTTCCGGAAGGACATGCGGGTTGGAATAAAAAAGTCCGATGCGTTTTTTTTCATAGTATATAGCCGAGTCTAACATACTTTCCTGCTTAGTAGTATGGAAGACAGCGCTAAAATGGTCAGATTTCATCGTAGCTAACGAAAAGTCAATGAAAGGAGAGTATTCTTTTTTTAAGATTTTTTCAACGATATGAATCAATCTTTTGGTGTAGGTTGTATCCGGTTGATTGGCTATATAAATCGTAATATTATATAAGATGTAATCGAAATAGGGGATTTCTTGAATGACTTGGCTATAATGGTTAATGGCTATTTCAAATTGCTTATACCCTTCTTTTTTCCCGTAAGGTACATTAATAGCCTGTGTTCCTTTGGTATAATAATAAGAAGCTAATGCGATAGAATGAGTAGCCATCTCGCTGTACAGGTCTGCCGAATCGATGTACAAAGTAAACTTTTTGTCGTCATTCCATTCGTTGTACAGGTCTGCAAGAAAGACGTATCCAAATAACAGGGCATTGGCGTCTTTTTTGCGTTTGCTTTCGGTCAGAAGGGCGTTGTAGATGGATAGTTGCTTTTCCGGCTGAGATTCTCTTTTAAAAATACATTGATAGAACGTTTGGATTTTGACTTTATAAGGTGTTTGTGGATTGAAAACAATAGTGTACAGGGAATCAATCGTCATCCCTGCATTGTTCAAATATACGGTTTCGCTTTCTTCCTGTGCGTGTATAATCGGTGAGAAGCAAAGCGTTATGGCAAAAATTATGATAAAAAAAGTCTTTTTCCGCATCAATGAATTTGAAGATTTAGGGGCGCAAAATTAATGATAATTATCAAAACAACCAAATTGTCAAATATCTTTATTTTAAGACCGTACATAACCATTGTAGAGGAATGTAGAGATGTGAAAATTCCTTTTGTATAGACAGGTTAAACGTTTTTTCTTATATATGTAGAGATAGATATAGTTTGTAGCCATGAAATCAGGTATACTTTTGCCGCCGATTTGAAGCATTCTTTTGATAAAAAAAGATTTCCACGGGTGTAAAAATTGAAGTGATTATATATTGCGAAAAGAAGAGGCGCTACGTTGTTAGGGCCTTTTTTTTTGAAAAATTTGCGGATTTGTTTGTTGAATCAAAAAAAGTCGTACTTTTGTGGCTGATTATTACCTTTAACAAATTAATTTTTTTATGATAACAAGCAGAAGAGATTTCATTAAGGCGATGGGCGGGCTTGCTTTGTTTACCGTTGTACCGCGTCAAGTACTTGGTAGAGGCTATGTTGCGCCCAGTGACCAGATGACCAAAGGCATCATTGGTGTTGGCGGGATGGGACGCGGACATCTGAATTATGGCGGCACACGGTTGGTTGCAATTTGTGATGTCGACAAGCGACATTTAGCCATGGGACAGGCGCTTGTCCCTGAAAAAATCGCGGAATATCGCGATTTTAGAGATTTGATATTAGACCCGAATGTGGACATTGTCCACATCGCGACGCCGCCCCACTGGCACGGTATCATGTCGGTCGAAGCAGCCAAAACGGGGAAGGATATCTGGTGTGAGAAACCGATGACACGTACCATCGGCGAAGGTAAAAGGGTGGTAGAAGCTATAAAACGATATGGCAATATCTTTCGCCTCAACACCTGGTTCCGCTTTACCGGTGACTTTTACGGTTTAGGAACGCCCGTGAGACCTTTGAAGAAATTGGTTCAGAGCGGACTGCTCGGATGGCCGTTGAAAGTGACTATCAGTGGGTTTACCGGTTTTGATTGGAAGTTTTACTGGGTAGGCAAAGAATACTTGGAACCACAGACCATTCCCGCAGATTTAGATTATGACCTTTGGTTAGGGCCGGCGCCCTATAAGTTATATAATGCCCATCGTGTTCATCAAACGTTTAGGGGTTATTGGGATTATGACGGCGGCGGTTTAGGGGATATGGGACAGCATTATATTGATCCCGTACAATATCTATTAGATAAAGACGAAACAAGTCCCGTCAAAGTGGAAGTCAACGCGCCTCAACAGCATCCGGACGCAGTGGGTACCTGGCGTTCCATTACCTATACCTACGAAGATGGTTGCCAGATTATCTTGTGGGGAGGCGATTTCGGAAATCCGGGTACGCCCTATATCGAAGGGCCCAAAGGAAAAGTGTATAAAAATTTTGTTTGTGACATTCCTGATTGGCAAAAGAAATTAGCCGATTTCCCCGAACCTGCGGAACAACGGACTGATTTTATGGAATGTGTACGGACACGCCAGCCTTTTGCATTGAACGAAAGAAATGCCTTCCGCTCGGCTACTATCGTCAATATGGGCGCTGTGGCTCTCCGGCTGAACCGCACGCTTCAATTTGACCCGGTGAAACTGCAATTCATCAATGACGAGGCAGCCAATAGACTGATTGACCAACCGATGCGGGCGCCGTGGAACATTTAATTCAATTACGAATTACGAAACGAAGTTCGCTTTTTTTCACTTCGTAAAACGACAACATTAAATGATTTTTTTTGAGGAAAGTTCACGAAATGGAAGCAATTAAGATAATTAAACAGATGAAAAAGATTTTTTTATTAACTGTAATACTTTGTGCGACGATTCTAAACGCACAAACGCCTACCGGTAGGACGGTAGCAACGGTAGTAGCCGATGTGCTGGCGCAACTGCCGGCAGCGCAGCAAAGAGGCTATGAGCAATCCATGCGACAATTGGTTGATACCGGCGAAGAAGGTATAAAACTGCTTGTCAGTATGTTACATGCACCCGGAAAGGGCGATAACTCGGCTGTGGATTACGCATTAAGCGGGATGGCTCACTTTGCTTCTAACGATGAAGCGATGCGTAATAAAACGGAATTAGCGTTTCTTGCCGCCTTGGACGCCACCAATGAACCTGAGACAAAGGCCTTTCTTATTCGCCAATTAGTTATAGTAGGCTCAAATGTAAGTATCAATAAACTGTCGGCCTTTCTGACGGACGATAAATTTTGTAATCCGGCAGCCGGCGTTTTGGTTGCTATCGGAGGCGAACAGGCATCGAAAGCCTTACTTACAGCATTGATGCGACGCGATGCCCGTTCAACGGAAGCGCAACGCACGCTCATTCAAGCGTTAGGAGAAATACAGCCTCCAACCGCCGGAACGGAAGAGCTGCTTAAAACATTGCTAAACGCGAATGATGCAACAACCCAGAAAATCGTTTTGAAAGCATTGAGCCGCACAGGTACTAAAAACTCATTGCCCGATTTTGCCGCCTTAGTAGCATCAAAAGGATATAAGGCAGAATTAACAGACGCCGGAGACGCCTATATCGCGTTAATTAAAAGGGTATACGAACAGGGTGATAAAAAAATAGCTCTATCTGCTGCACAAACACTGCTGCAAAATGCGACGAAAGCAGGTGCTACACATCTGCGTATTCCCGCCCTTGAAATTCTTTTTTATGATCAGAAAAATGTCCGGAAAACATTAATAACGGCATTAAAAGACGAGAATAAGGCTTACCGGAACGCAGCATTACATTTTGCTTCCGCGTATGCCGACAAGGCAATGTATACCGAAATATTTAAAACATTACCGAAAGCCAAAACACCCGAAAAGATTGACCGGCTCTATTGGATAGGTATTGAAGCATCTTGCCCGGAGAAAAGACAAATCCTGAAAACCATCGAAACAGGCATCGACAAATCCGGCATGCAAACCCTCGTTCAAATGTTGCGCGATTCGGATGTCGAGGTGAAGCAGGCTGCCACTATCGCTTTGGGCGCTATCGGCAACCCGGAGGCGCTTCCTGCTTTGGCAGAGATGCTTAAAAGCACTAATACCAAGATACTTTCGAGTGCAAAGTCTGTTTTTGCTTCTTTCCCTGACGATATATCACCGGCTTTGGCCAGGGTATTCGGACAGGCTTCGGAAGGTGGAAAGATAGCTATCTTAGAGTTGTTATCCGGACGTAAGGCTAACACCTATTTTAACTTAGTGCTCGAACAGACCCAAAATGATGTGCTCAGCGTGAAGAATGTAGCTTATAAAACGTTGAAAGACGTGGTCTCCGAAAAAGATTTTGTTGTTTTATGCGGGAGGCTTGAGACGTCCGACCCCTCATTCGTCGCTCCATTGCAACAAGCTGTCATCGCTACATTGGCTTCGATAGCGCCCGACAAACAGTTGGAAATGATAACGAGCCGCATGTTGCAGGCCGGCGATGCAAAGAAGTACCTCTATTATCCCGTTTTGGCATCGACAAACGTCCCGCCAGCATTAAAGACAATCTTACAGGGATTCACAACAGGTAGTGGCGCTGCCAAAGAGGCTGCCTTTGAAGCCTTGCTCTCATGGAGAGGCTTTGAGGCGGAAGAAGCCTTGTACGAAGTTTGTAAAAACGCTTCGTCACAGTATGTCGAAAGGGCTGTCAGTGCTTATATCACCATGGCTTCCAACGAAACGATGACCGGCGATAACCGCCTAATCTTCCTGCGAAAAGCAATGGAAGTAGCGACTACCGACCGGCAGAAAATTAATATACTGCGGGCGATAAGAAGAACAGGGACGTTCCTTGCCATGATTTATGCGGGCGAGTTTTTAGATGAAACGGTGCTCAAAGAAAATGCCGCGCAGGCAGTGATGGAAATAGCGCTTGCCAATAAAAATTTTACAGGGTCATTAGTGAGGGAATTGCTTACTAAAACCGCCGCAGCTTTAAGTGGTATAGATGCTGATTATCAACGGCAAGCTATCCGTAAACACTTAGAAGAAATGCCTAACGAAGCCGGTTTTGTGTCTATCTTTAACGGAAAAGACCTGACCGGATGGAAAGGCCTCGTGGAAAATCCAATAAAACGCGCAGCGATGAAACCTGCTGATTTGAAGGCCGCTCAAGCAAAAGCCGACGCAGTGATGCGCTCGGGTTGGGCGGTGGTGAACGGCCAACTCGTCTTTAACGGGAAAGGGGATAACATCTGTACGGAAAAACTGTACGGCGATATAGAGATGTATGTCGACTGGAAATTAGACCCAGCAGGCCCCGAACCGGATGCCGGTATTTACCTCCGAGGGACACCTCAGGTGCAAATATGGGATACCTCGCGCGTAAAAGTGGGCGCGCAGGTAGGCTCAGGCGGCTTGTATAACAACCAAACGCATCCACGCAATCCGTTAAAAGTGGCCGATAATAAGTTAGGTGAATGGAATACGTTTTATATCAAGATGACAGGCGACCGTGTCACAGTTTGGTTAAACGGCGTTTTAGTGGTCAATAATGTGATATTGGAAAATTTCTGGGACAGAAAGCAACCGATACCACCCATCGAACAGATTGAACTACAGGCGCATGGCAGTAAAGTCTATTACCGAAATATTTATGTCAAAGAAATAGAACGTCCCGAACCCTTCCAACTATCGGCAGAAGAGAAAAAAGAAGGGTATCAGATACTTTTTGATGGAACAAACATGTATGAATGGACAGGCAACTTAATTGATTACAAGTTGGAAGACGGATGTATTTCTCTGTCGGCAGGCTCGGGCGGCAACCTCTATACGAAAAAAGAATTTGACAACTTTATCTTTCGGTTCGAGTTTCAATTGACGCCTGCTGCCAATAACGGCGTCGGTATACGCACACCATTGTCAGGTGATGCTGCGTATATAGGAATGGAGATTCAGATTCTCGACAGCGAACATCAGGTGTACCGCAACTTGCAGGATTATCAATATCATGGCTCAGTGTATGGGGTTATACCAGCAAAACGCGGATTCTTAAAACCCGTCGGCGAATGGAACTATCAGGAGATATTGGCCGATGGTAACCATATCAAAGTGACCCTCAACGGTACCGTTATCTTAGATGGCGACCTGAAAGAGGCCGCTAAGAATGGTACCATTGATAAGAGAGAACACCCTGGATTGTTTAATAAATCAGGGCATATCGGTTTTTTAGGACACGATTCGCCGGTGAAGTTCCGTAACATCCGCATCAAAGAATTAAAATAATTTCAGCAAAATTTGCTATATATTAATAAAAACACGTATCTTTGCACATTAATTTATTCAAAAAAGAGGTAAAAAATGAAAAAAATTTTGTTATTCGGAGCAGCAATCTGCTGTATGTTAGCATTGGGTTCCTGTAAATCAAAAAGTAGCGCTTATAAAACGGCTTACGAACAGGCAAGAGCCAATGACAGGACTTGGGAAGAAGAGGATAACTCGGAAGTATTAACAAATGAAAAGGTTTCTTACGAATCTGTCGTAACGGAGAAAGTAAGTGTCTTGCAAGGCGAAAACGCATCCGGACTAAAAAGGTTTTCTGTAGTGATTGGTGCCTTTAACGTCCGTACCAATGCGTATGCACTGAAAGAACGCATGGAAAAAGAAGGATACAAACCGTTTATTGCTGAAAACGATTTAGGGCAGTTACGCGTCATCGTCTCCAGCTTTGACGACAGAGCGGAAGCTATCCGAGCACGCGACGCCTTCAAGAAAAAATATGCGCCCAACTTTCAAGACGCCTGGATATTAATGCGCAACTGATAAGTATCAACGACATCCCTGCCGTTTCTATCATTGTTCGTGCAGTTTTTTTTCACTTCGTAAAAGAACTTTACGTTTCTAATACGTGTGTCTGTAAGCCCCGCTACTATCTGTATATTTTCGCCATGCAAATAGAAAACAACTATTCATTAGCGCCATTCAACACGTTTCGCCTGCCGGCAATAGCCCGTTGGTTCATAACGTACGATAACGAAGAAGAATTATCCCGTTTGATTCGGGATAATTCTTTTCATAACAAACGTTTCCTGTCGATTGGCGAAGGCAGCAACCTCCTTTTTGTAAACGATTTTGATGGCGTTATCCTCCATTCGCGTATCAAAGGAATTGAACTATACGAAAGTGAAAACGATTCCGTTTGCTTACGCATCGGAGCAGCCGAACATTGGGATGATGCAGTCGCTTTTGCAGTAACGAATGGATGGGCTGGGATTGAGAACCTCTCGTTTATACCCGGCACAGCAGGCGCTGCCGCCGTTCAAAACATTGGCGCTTACGGCGTAGAAATAAAAGATGTAATAAAGACAGTAGAAGCCATCCATCTCTTAACCGGCGAAAAAGTAATCTTCACAAATGAAGACTGCCGCTATGGTTACCGTAACAGCATTTTTAAAGAAGCGGCATTTAAACCGTATATCATCACTTGGATTTGTCTCCGCTTACAAAAAACGCCCCAATTCAAGTTAGCCTACGGCAATCTAACTTCCGCATTCAGTGGGAACGAAATCACGTTACAGAAAGTCCGCGACGCCATCATCCAAATACGTAGCAGTAAGTTGCCGGACCCGAAAGAATTGGGCAATGTCGGCAGTTTTTTCAAAAATCCTGTGATACCTCAGCTCCCTTTCGACAACCTGAAAAAAGCCTATCCAGATATCCCTTCCTTTCCAGCATCGGAAGGAAAGTATAAAATCTCTGCCGCCTGGTTGATAGAACAATGTGGTTTCAGAGGGAAACGAGAAGGCAATGTCGGCGTCTACGAAAAGCAGTCGTTAGTCGTTGTTAATTTTGGCGACGCCACCGGTCATGAAATAGTCGCCTTCGCCGAAAATATCCGGTTGTCAGTGCACAAAAAATTCGGAATAGAACTCACACCCGAAGTAGAATATATCTTTTCGTAAGGGCAAGGCAAGTTCAATTAGTAAATGCAACTTTTTGGTGAGCGAAAAAAAAGATTTATCTTTGCAGCGTTAAACTATTATAAATTTGGCTTAATGTCACTTAACAACTAATTTTGTATCAACTAAAAAATGTCCTGTAAATACATCCCCCTGACCCCCTTCAAAGGGGGAATTTTGAAGTAACAAATCCCAAAGAAAGGAGAACGCCTATGAATAAAGAAAAGTAACTTTGCGCATGGAACGCGCCAGTATAAAATTATTTTATTGTTAATTATTTTATTAATCAAAGTATTTTATGAAGCATATCAAGTTTTTATTAATTTTATTATTTGCCTTTATTTTTCATCTTGGAGTTCAAGCCCAAGAGAATCTAAACATCACGGGAAGGGTGATTGACTCGTATGGCGAGCCGCTTCCGGGCGCATCCGTAGTAATCAAAGGAATAACGACGGGTGGTGTTATTACCAATACAGATGGAGACTATACCATCAGAAATGTACCACGAGGCAGTACATTGCAATTTAAGTATCTTGGTTATATTCCCCAGGAAATTGTAGCGGACAAAACGACTATCAACGTTATTTTATTGGAAGACATTCAGAGCTTAGACGAAGTTACGGTTGTGGCGTTTGGCACGCAAAAAAAGGAAAGCGTAGTGGCATCAATTACTACCATCTCGCCAGGAAACCTGAAAGTGCCGTCCAGTAACCTGACCACCTCTTTTGCAGGGCAAATGGCAGGAATGATTTCATTTCAGACCTCCGGCGAACCCGGCGCCGATAATGCCAGCTTTTTCATTCGAGGCGTCACTTCTTTCGGCTATAATGTCAGTCCGCTGATATTGATAGACAATATAGAAGTGACTACGCAGGAGCTATCCAGACTGCAAGCCGACGACATCGAATCGTTTTCAATTATGAAAGATGCGGCGGCTACCGCTTTGTATGGATCACGCGGCGCCAATGGCGTTATTCTCATCAAAACGAAAGAAGGCATGCCTACAAAGGCGCAATTGTCGGTTCGTTTGGAAAACAACTTTTCGCAACCGGCTATGCAATTGAAATTAGCTGATCCTATCACCTTTATGCGCCTGCACAACGAAGCGTTTATTACACGCGATGTGGCGCCTTTGTATACGGACGAAAAAATCGAACGGACAGCCGCAGGCATTTACAGTCCTTTAATTTATCCGGCAACGGATTGGCGTAAGGAGCTGATGAAAAATATGGCGGCCAACCAGCGTGTCAACCTGAACGTGAAGGGTGGCGGTAATGTAGCCCGTTATTATGTATCTGCATCATTTTCGCAGGATAATGGTATTTTGAAAGTGGATAAAAACAACAATTTCAACAACAACATTGACCTGAAGATTTACACCTTGCGTTCAAACGTCAATTTAGACCTGACCAAAACCACTGAGATGAAAGTGAGTCTTGCCGGCACATTTGAAGATTTAAGTGGGCCGCTTGGCAGCGGAACGGAAATGTATCGCTTGATCATGCGAAGCAACCCGGTATTATTTCCCGCTAAATATCCGGTTGACGAAGACCATAAGTACATTAAACACACCATGTTCGGCAATGCGGGCGATGGTCAGTACCTGAATCCTTACGCTGAGATGGTTCGCGGGTACAAGACTTCCTCCAAGTCGAATATGAGCGCGCAAATGGAACTGAACCAGAAATTGGATTTTATCACCGAAGGACTGTTCTTCCGCGCGCTGTTCAATACCAAAAGGGAATCTGAAACGGCTCTTTCCCGCTCATACAGCCCGTACTATTACGTTTTATCTGATCATAACCCTTATACGGGCGAATACAAAGTCGTTAACATCAATCCGGATGCCAACGGCGAGAACCTCACATCATCGGTTTTACTAAATGATATTAAAATTATCAGCACGACGTATTTCGAATCGGCATTAAACTATGGAAAAACGTTTGTAGAAGACCATGCGGTAAGCGGCTCGCTGATTTATACGATGCGTAGTCAGACCATTCCGCCGTTTGACGCAGCCATGAACAGTATTCTTGAATCATTACCCTACCGAAACATTACACTGGCAGGACGTTTTACCTACGGATACAAGAGCCGTTACATGACAGAGTTAAGCTTTGGATACAACGGCTCCGAGCGTTTTGCTGTGAAAAACCGTTACGGGTTCTTTCCGTCTATTAGCGCTGGATGGATCATCTCAAACGAAGATTTTATGGAGCAGTATAAGAAAACCATCACAACGATGAAACTGCGCGCTTCATACGGTTTGAGTGGGAATGACCGGATAAGCAGCAGCCGCTTCCTGTACTTGTCGGATGTCAATCTGTCATCGGGAACCAGCGCATGGTCGTTTGGTATTGAACAGGGTGGCTATGCGCGTCCGGGTATTTCCATTACGCGGTATGCCGACCCTGACATCACATGGGAAGTTTCGACCAAAGCCAATATCGCTTTGGAGATGACATTGTTTAAATCTTTTTCATTTACATGGGAGGTCTTCTCCGAAAAACGTGATAATATTCTCCAAAACCGTTCCACTATCCCCTATACCATGGGGCTTTGGGCTACGCCGCAAGCCAACCTTGGCAAATCGGAAGGCAAAGGAACAGAGTTTTCTATTGACTATAAAAAATCTATCAACAAAAACCTGTGGATGCAGGGACGCGTGAATTTTACGTATGCCGCCAGCAAATATACACAGTATGAAGATTATGATTATAAAAAGGAATGGTGGAAGTTGCGTGTGGGACACTCTACTTCGCAAGCATTTGGCTATATTGCCGAAGGTTTGTTTATTGACGATGCCGATGTATTCAACTCGCCGAGACAGTTTGGCGATGTGCGCGCCGGCGACATCAAATACCGCGACCTGAATGGCGATGGCGTTATCTCCGACTTAGATATGACGGCTATCGGCTACCCTACCACGCCCGAAATCAATTATGGTTTTGGACTATCCACTGGATATAAGGGATGGGATATTTCTTTCTTTTTCAACGGACTAGCCCGTCGTTCCTTTTGGATAGATTACAATAGCGTATCGCCCTTTTTCAGCACAAGTGGCTCAAGGGTAGGCAATAATGCGCTGGCTAAGTTCATTGCCGATGACCACTGGTCGGAAGATAATCGCAACCCGTATGCCGTATGGCCGCGTCTTTCGCCAACCGCCAGTACATCGGTCAACAATTCTTACACGAATACCTGGTTCATGCGCGATGGCGCTTTCCTGCGACTGAAATCAATTGAGTTTGGCTATTCATTGCCTGAAAAGTATTTGCGTGCAACAAAGAAAATGACCGGTCTCAGAATCTATGGAAATGCTGCAAATATCTTTACTATCAGCAAATTCAAACTTTGGGATCCTGAAATGGGCGGCAATGGATTGGGATATCCTATCCAGCGCACTTTGAACATGGGTCTGCAATTGACTTTTTAATAACATTAATACATTCTACAATGAAAAGTATAATTATAAAAATGAAATATTTGGCTATCAGCCTTTCGGCTTTTTTCGTGATGTCATGTAACTTTATGGATATCGTTCCCGACATGATTGCTACCATCGAAGACAATGCCTTTTCCATGCGTTCACAAGCCGAAAAATACTTTTTTACCTGCTATTCATACATGCCTAACTTCGGCGATATCGGCGCTGATCCTGCTTTAATGGCGGGCGACGAGATATGGTGTTCGGATGAGTATGGCTCTGCAACGACAGCCCGAAATATGGCTAAAGGCAATCAGGTTACCAATAACCCGTATTTAGATTACTGGTGCGGAATCAACAGCGGCAAACGACTTTACCGAGGCATCAGCGACTGTAATATCTTCTTAGCTAACATTGGCAGGGTACCGGATATAAGCGAGGCTGAACGAAATCGGTGGAGGGCTGAGGTAGAGGTCTTAAAAGTGTTCTATCATTTCTACCTTACCCGCATGTACGGCCCTATTCCTATCAAGGACTTCAATCTCAGCGTACAGGACGATACGGAAACTACACACGTGTTCCGTAATACGTTAGACGAATGTTTCGCTTACATGTCCAGTAAAATGGATTCAATTATCCGATTGAAACATCTCCCTGACTTTCACTTGGATGAGGCATCTGAATTTGGAAGGATTACACAAGGTATCGCCCTGATGATCAAGGCGAAAATACTGCTTACAGGCGCCAGTCCGCTCTTTAACGGCAATACGGATTATATTGGTCTAAAAGATAAAAGAGATATTGAGATTTTCAATCCTGTGAAAACCGAAGAAGAAAAAAGAAACAAGTGGATTGAAGCGGCTCAAGCATGCAAAGAAGCATTGGAGTTCTTTCAGGGGTATAAGTTAGATACCCTGTACCATTTCAGAGACGTCACGCTTTCGGATATCACGAATCAGATTCTAGGGATACGCGGCGCTATGACCGAAAGATACCCCTATAATCCTGAGATCATCTGGGCAAATACCAATAACTGGCCAACGGGCTATCAGGATCAGGCACATCCGCGCGATTTCAGTACCGATCGGCAAAATAACCAGACAAGCAATAGAAACAACCATGCGGTTCCCATGAAAATCACCAACTGGTTTTATACGAAAAACGGTGTGCCTATCGAAGAAGACAAGACATGGGATTATGTCAATCGTTTTAATCCGCGTCTGATTGGCGACGACCATCGGTACCTGCTTTATGTTGGGGGTACGACAGCCGGAATTAATTTCAATCGCGAACTGCGTTATTATGCCAGTTTTGGGTTCGACCAGGGGATATGGTATGGACAGGGTAATCCGATTGGCGTAACAGCCGAAACGACACAACACATCGAAGGTCGCCGAGGCGGCTATTCGGCTAACACGATTACGCACTCATGGAACGTGACCGGTATCTGGCCCAAAAAATGCATGCACTATCGAACCTCTTTCACGTCGAGCACGACGGTTAATCGCATCCTCTATCCGTTCCCAATTTTCAGGATGGCCGACTTGTATCTGATGTATGCCGAAGCAATGAACGAGGCATACAATACGCAGGATGCACGGAATGAAGCCATTTTGTACATTGACAAGGTCAGAACGCGCGCCGGACTGAAAGGAGTAGCTGAATCATGGACTAACTATTCTGTCGATCCGGGCAAATATATGCGACAAAATGGACTTCGCGACATCATCCGACAGGAGATAACGATTGAATTTGTTTTTGAAGGACACCGTTTCTGGGATGTTCGCCGCTGGAAAACAGCCATGGATGAATACAACAAACCCATCACCGGATGGAATCTGCTGTATTCCCGTCCGGAAGAATATTATACGGAAACCTATATCTATGCACGTCGGTTTACGCCCAGGGATTATTTCTGGCCTATTCACGACGGCGAAATATTGCGCAATAGCAATACCCTTCAAAACTATGGATGGTAAATCATTAATGTATAATTCAAAATGTTAAATAAATATGAGAACAATACAATATTTATGTATAAGTATTTTTGTTGTCGCTCTTTTTACTTGCGGCGACGACAACATGAACAAGCCCAGGGGCAACTCATCTATTCCGGCTCAGATACTCAATCCGCGTGTTAAAAACATTTCGGGAGGCGCAATCATTTATTACAACCGTCCCGATGACCAGAACCTGCGTTATGTAAAAGCAGAGTATGTGACCGACGACGGCGTAAAGATGGATGCTACCGCTTCATTTTTTACCGATTCCATTTTAATTCGTGGATTTCGGGACGCCTGTACCGTCGAGGTGAGTCTCTATTCGGTCAGCGCTTCCGAAAACATGTCGAAGCCTGTCAAGGTAACGATAAGTCCGGAAAAACCTCCCTATTTGAAAGCTTTTGACAACTTGGAAATTCTGCCTACATTTATGGGTGTACGCGCTGCGACAACCAACGAGACGGGCGACAAGCTGACCATAGCCGTATATAAAAAGAATGCAGAAAATAAGTTTGAGGAGATAGGGTTGACGTTCACCGATTGGGAGTCCATTAATTTCTCTGTGAAGGGACAGGATACTTTTCCAAGCCAATACATGGTGAAAATCCGCGACCAGTGGGGGCATTGGTCTGCCGAAAAACAGGCAACCGTCACTCCCTGGTTTGAAATGGAGCTTAACAAAAGTCTGTTCAGGGAAGTGCGTCTGTGTAATATCGTTGAGGGATATACAGGCGCTGATATCCCTACGCAGGAAGGGCAGATTCTGCCCTCCAATTACTGGGGGCATTTCATGCACTGGTGGAGTGGTTCAAATGTCAGGTTTGAGTATCTGTGGGACAAGCAATACCTCACCGATGCCGGTAAATGTTATCATACCCGACCGTCTTCCGTTTTGCCGCAGCATTTTACCATCGACCTTGGGAAGATTTATACGATAAGCCGTATTATCATCTGGGGACGAATTGCTGATACCGAAATGGGAGCAGGCAGTAATGATACGCAGCATGCGTTCCGAAATGGATTTCCCAAGCACATCCAACTGTTTGGCTCTACCTATACTGGACCGGATATGATGCAATTGAAGGATGATATTGATAATCCCGAATACTGGGTTGACTTGGGACACTATTTTTTGCGCCGGTCGGATGGCTCGATGAATATGATAACCGGAACCGGAACGGGAGCTAGCGCCGATTTTGGAGGCGCCGCTGACCGTTTGTTACTGCAGAAAGGACACGAATTTGAGTTCCCCTCATGGGTGCCCAAAATCCGGTATTTCCGTTTCCGCACATGGGAATGTTATAATCCGGCAGTCAACAACGTGATGATACACGAAATATCTTTATTCGGTACCGATAGATAATGAGTAGTTTACAAATCATAAAACATTATACTTATGAAAAAGATTTTTATAGTAATAACATCGTTGCTGTTGGTGACCTGTACCCCCATGGACGATAAATACAAGGATTTTGTGAAGGATGGACCCCTTGTTTATCTCTCAAAAGTTGATAATAAGGCGTTAAAAGTGATAGGAGAACGTGAAAGGGTAAACTTCCAATGGCCTACTTTAACTGACCCGCGAGGGAAAAAAGCAGTTATCTATTGGGCAAGCCGCTCTCAAAAATTTGAAACGGATTTTAATCCGGCGACAGCAACCTCAATTTATGTGTCGCCCTTAGCTGAAGGAAGTTATATTTTTGAACTTTATTTTGTCGATAATGATGGTAATACATCTATACCCATCTCTGTCTCCGGATATGCCTACGGTCGCATGTATGAATCGTATCTTATCAATCGCCGGGTTATTGAAAATACGGTCTCAGGAAATGACAGGCTCATCACCCTTTCCGAATCTTTCGATAAAACCATGTTAGGAACAGAATTTGAATGGATGGATACCGATAAGAAAACTTATTCCGGATATATAAACGCTTCGGAGCTAAAAGGAACACTAAAAGCATTCAAAGCGTTTTCGTTCCGCTACCGTACACAATACATTCCGGAAGGTGGAGTGGATGTCTTTAATGCGCCATGGGAGTTTTATTTGGAAAATGCGAAACCCGCTGATGTAAAGTATGATTTCGGCTCAAAAAAATTCACTTTTCCTAAACCGGACGACGGATATTGGGTAGGTTATGAGTTGTCTTGGATTGATAAAACGACCAATGCAGCCCGTTCATATCGAATAACAGGCAATGAAGCGGTTATCTCTGATTACAATGGCAGGGAGTTTACATATTCTGCTGTGTATAATATGGGCGGGCAACAGGTGATGTCGGCAACGAATAGCCTGCTAACAGCTTCCTATATTGATTTAAACCGCTCCAAATGGTATGCCGCTCCTGAAACCGATTTGAACGGCAATCCGATACCGGATGTAAATTTCGGACCTTCACCTCCTACTGCTTCGGCAGCGACAGGCAATACTATCACCAATAAATTGAAATCACCTTACCTGTCACACATGTTACCGTGGGCCAATGCAGCGCTAAGCGCCACAAGTGGCGATGGCGTCAATAACCCATCGGCTCATTTTGATAATAAGAGTGATACCTATCTGTCAATGGTTAAAGGTATTGGCGTTGATGCGACCAATTCCAATACAACGGTACATGTGAATGGAGGCGTAGTCATCTCGGCGGTAGGCGAAAAGCCCTGGTTTATCATTCGTTTGGATGAAACAACGCCGCAGAAATTTAATTACTTCAGGATGCGTTACCGAGAAAACGGCAGTAACGGGTCGGCATTGAAACCGCAAGGCGTGACATTCTTTGGCAGCAACGATGATGCGTGCATCACCGACGACAGTAAGTGGACGCAAATCAATACCCAGCCCATTGTACCTCCGGGCTCGACAGCCAACTCGACCCAGCCGCCTGCAGCCAATGTGGGTAACTTTGCAACAGGCGCTAACTTAGAGAGCGGCAATGTGATGCTACCACGCGTATGCGAGTACCGCTACATCAAAATGAGATATGACCTGTGGGAATCCGGCAGTAACACCATGCAAATCGCCGAGTTCTATTTAGGCTTTAGCGATTAACCCTTTAAAGCAAACATGCTCAAAAAAAAGAGGCTGTCTATGGAAACAGCCTCTTTTTTTTGCCTTCAATCAACTTATTAAAAAAACTGTAACGAGCTATGCCGCTCGTACGGAAGCGACGGATACACCGTATGAGCTGTTTAAAAAAGCCAAACTGAAAGTCATTTCTTACAGAGACAGAGGGGTCAATATCACCGGAACGAGGGGTCAGCATCGCCGGAATAAACACAAGAGATATCCGTTATTTGATTGCTCTTACCAATCCTCAAACAAATATTATCGAAGGAGTTGTACTAACTCCGGGCGAAAAGTTAGGTGAAATTTTTACATACGATAGCGATACAAGTTTCAAGTGTCAACGGTCAATTCCTATGAACTTCTTTGAAGGATTGAAAGGAAAATGCGTGTTTAATCCGTAAATCCAAAGGCTTTTATTACGCACTCATTTAATTCTATTTCAAGTTCCTGTTTTGAAGAATATTGCTTGTTGTTAAACAATTTGACAATTTCAATAATTCTTTTTGAGAAAATAGTATTTGGGTCAGGTATTGGGTATTTTTCAATATACTGACTTAAAAAACGTTTTCGCCCTGAATAAAGTTTGTTGTTAAAACATAAATCATGATATTGAGCCATTAATGACGAATTGGCAACGCCTTGAATTAAGAGCAATAATTCTTTATCTTTATCGGATTGGGCAACAATCCAATAACAATTACCATTGACAATAGCGCCGCTTTCATCGTAAGCAAATAAGGCTTCAACGCTAATGTCGGGGAAAACCAATTTAGGAAATTTCCATAATTCGGGATTTTGAGGCACCCACATTTCATACCATTTTCGTCCTGCTTTAATCAAATAGTCTCTTGATTCGAGTTGGGTTTTATGTTTGCTCAAATAATGTTCGGCAATTGGGAATAGCGATAAGTCGTAAACCGCTCGTTTACC
Source organism: uncultured Tannerella sp. (assembly GCA_964442765.1). Lineage (GTDB taxonomy): Bacteria > Bacteroidota > Bacteroidia > Bacteroidales > Tannerellaceae > Tannerella. The sequence goes on from CAYUAK010000074.1 coordinate 21,703, forward strand.
TCCTTCGGAATAATGAGGATAAAGAACTTTTGAACAATCGTCTGTTGAACAAACCCAACGTTCAATGTTTTCTCTTGATATGAGAGGTTTAAGTAAACTGTCTTCAGGCATGACAGACTCTTTATCCCAATTATCAATTAAAAACACATTGTCGGCGCATGATTTAATACCAACTCTGACTTTAAATTTATCTCCGATGAAAAAAGCCGTGTTTTTTTGAATTTGAACTATCCATTTATTTTCATCATTGTCAGTCATTTGCCAAATATCCGTTTTCAGTTGCGGATGTTTTATCAGCCCAACGCTATAATTGAAGACCCGGTTATCATCAACGGTATAAATTCCGACTTTTTCTTTACTGAGTATATCATAAACAGAATTTATTCTCTGTGCGTTT
>CAYUAK010000075.1:0-11199 GCA_964442765.1 uncultured Tannerella sp.
AATCTTCGTGTCTTCGGTCGATTCAACCGTGACATACACATTGCCGCCGTACACATTGGACGAGGGGCGACCTTTCGCGTCCACATCCCTGCGGAAAGAATAGTTGCAATCAAGCACATCGTAATCTTTCCCTTCAAACTGAAGTTTAGCTCTAAATGCCATAATAATAGATTTTTAATAATAATTAGTGAAATAGTAATTTGAGGCGACAAAGGTAAATACTTTTTTTTTTCAAAAAAAATTAAATATGTTAAAAATATATAAATTTTTTCGAAGTTTCAAATTATTGTAGAGAAAAAACTACAAACTTATAATAAATACAGGCTGTTTTTGTGAGGAGTAAGTAATATATTTGCAAAAAAGGAACAAATTACATACCTAAATCAATATAGAAAAAAAATGTGTCGTTTTGCTTCATTTAGCAAAACGACACATTAAAGTGACTTGGTTTATTTAAGCGTGTTGAGGTGGGTTTGGCTCCAGATGTGTCCTGGATTGAGTTCGAGGGCTTTTTTAAATGCTTCTGAGGCTTTGGCCTTGTCGCCTAAGCCTAAGTTGCCAAGGCCGGCCATGTAATAAACGGTGACCTGCTGCGACTGACCGGTACGTCGGCCTTCGAATTGGGTGTAGCCGCTATTATCGGCGGTGTCGCCTACCATTCTTTGGAACAGTGTCTTAGCTTCGTCGGGTTTGTTCAATTTGATAAGGGCAAGACCTCGGTAGTAGTCGAACTCACGGTCGTCGCCTCGCTCTGTTTCTACCTGGATAGCCTTATCATACGATTCACGCGCTTTAGTTGCGTCGCCGCGCGATTCGTGTACCAGGCCTGCAAGGTAGTGCAGTTGCGCATATCTTCCGCGACCGTATAAACCTATCGGATAGGCTAAGGCAGCGTCAATATCCTTCATGGCGGCGTTGAAGTCTTTCCTATCTATCGCTGCAAGCGCTCGGAGCGTATAGCAGTTGAGGTAAGCGTTTTGTATGTCGCGCGAGCCTTCGGTTTCGGTGATGTCATTCGTTTGTAATGCGTTCAAGGCCTCCTCATATTTGCCATACTCCACAGCGCGGGTGATAAAACGTAACAGTGTCTCGTCCCGTTTGGTTGCGATGGCATAGTTTCTCAACCAAAACTCGTACTTATCTTTGGGCGAAACCTTGTTAAGCTCGTAAAGTGCATCTGTTTCGACTAACAATCGGGTATCGCTATTATTGACCTCAGCAGCCTTGTTCATAGCGGTTAGCGCTTTCTCGTAATCCTTGTCGATGTCGCTATAAGCCAAGCTGATGTTGCGGTGGACAATGTAAAATCCGGGGTCTAATATTGCCGACAGATTCCACAGCTCCCTTGCTTTAGCCGGTTGATGTTCGTAGTAAAGATTACCAAGATAATAGGGCGCTTTGGCACCGTTGGGGTCCATTGTCCTGGCGTGGTTCAGGATGACGACTTCTTCCGACCGGAACGGGAAGCAGTAATCCGAGGGCATCGTATTGGCTTTTTTATAATAAGCAAGCGCCTTATCTTTCAATCCTAACATCTCGTTCAGATAGCCAAGATAATAATAAAGCATCGGGAAGGTATTCCCTTTCGCTTCCATGCGGGTAAGGACTTCTTCCGCTTCTTTATAGGCGCCTGCCGCCATGTATTCAGTAGCAAATTCAAGATAAGGCTGGATGTCGTCGCGCATCCAACGCGTTAGTTTCTTGAGGTCGGCTTCTGCTTTTGTCCTGTTCCCTTTCGCTAAGTTCATAGCAATGAGTTCGTTCAGCGCCATGTAATTGATTTTTGTTTTATCTAAGACAGCTTCCAACCAGGTCTGCGCCTCCTGTGAAGCGCCCATTTTACGAAGGATAAGACCTTTCAGGTTAAGTGCCCGAATATTTTCCGTGTTTGTTGAGAGCGAGCGGTTCACATGGTCGAGCGCCACCTCGAAGTCGCCACGTTGGCAGTCAATCTCGGCTAATTGGTAATAAGCAGCCGAATGCCAGGCATAGTCCCAAGTAGACTGATACAGCCAGTCGTAAGCCTCGTCTAACCGGCCAAGTTCTCGGATGACAAGTCCCAGATAATAGAGCGATTCGCAGTTTTTAGGACGGGTATAATAGGTCTTCACGCGGGTTGCAGCTTTGCGAAGGCATGTCTCGGCTAGTTCCCAATTATGGTCTTTGATAGCCAGTATACCGAGTTGGGTATTTACATCCGAGTTATTCGGATCGCGTTCGAGCGCTTCGCGATAGTAGGGCATTGGGTCTAACGTGCTATGAAACTGATTGATACGCAAGCCTGTCAGATACAGTTCTTCCACCGTTTTGATGTCGGCAGGTCTCGGGAACGAGCCTAATCCTGCCGGTTTCTCCTGTTTAGGATATTCGATGGGCGTGTGCCTCATAAGAAGCTGTCCGGCTGCATCGTAGAGCGCTATGTCAAGGTCGGTCTCCTTGATTCCTGCCGGTAGACGGGCGCTCACTTTGCGCGGCTCTGCCGGCCCAATGTTGATAGCTTCGCTTTTTATTTCCTTTCCTTTGCCTTTCAGCACAAATTTAGCCCCTTTGTTAGGCGAGGTAGTATTCAGTCTTACCTCAATATCAGCGCCTTTAATCTCATAACACAAGGCGCCGTTACGGTTGGCATATTTGATACCGCCTAACTCGCGAATAGGGAACCACACCATTTTGCCGTATTTGGTTTCGTAGGGTTCAATCCAGCTATAATCGGGTTGGTTGTCGGTATAAAAACCTGCCATGATTTCGATGTAACGACCCGAATTGTCGGTAAGTCCCTGATTGGTACGCAGTCCGCCCGCGTTGTTCCCATCAGCCCAATATTTCATACCCGGCATGATATAATGATTGCCAATCCAAGCTGTGCCGGCCTTCCGGTTGTGGTCATAGCCACCGAAATAGTCTTCGCGCGGATCCCATGAGAAAAACGAGGAAGCAACGTGTGTGTTCATCCACCAACTGATATCCATACCCGTAAAATTATAGCCTCCATAGCGGCTGTCGGCGATAGGCCAGGCTGTCATTTCGCGTTTGCCATGATGGGTCACATACTGTACGGACGGTGGAAAGATAACCTGATAGGCCGAATCGCAATGCACAGACGGGTTAGCCCAAAAAAGGAAAGAATTACCGAGGGCGGTACGGTTGCGCGGGTTGATAGTCATCTCAACAATGGAAGAGTTAGGGTAAATCGTATACCCTATCAACACGTTGACGCGCATCAGCCGGTCGGTCGTATTGATCCAGACGGTCTTACTGCCATCGGCATGATTTTCGATTTCATAATCCATATTTTCAACCGTATGCGGGCCATGGTGATGGGGATAGCCCCAGGCGTTACCGCCGGAGCGCCAGTTGCCCACCATCCCTATCATGGACGGTTTGACAACATCGTTTTCGTAGAAAAACTTGTAATTATTCGTCTTGTCGTAGGCCGTATAAATACGACCGCCCTGTTCGGGAGCAATTTTGACTAAGATGAATTCATTTTCGAGGAAGAGCATCGGATAATCGACATCTTCCGTCCTGCGGGTCTGCCCATCATCATATGGATATGGGTAAATCCTGCGTTGAACGCCCTGGTGATTACGGCCTTCATAAAAGCGGGGCATCACATTAGGGGGATTCTGAATATAGGTTTTGTACGTCTGACTGCCTTCCCGTATGCTCACTTGTGCCTCTATAACACTAAAAAAAACGCAGCACAGGATGGTGATGAAGAAAAGCCTGTTAGACTTGCTTAGTTTCCGCACGAAGCGGTCTATTAATTTACACATAGTTTAAAAGATTTATTATTATACAATTTATTTTTCCACTACCCAGCGAAAATGAAAGCCTTCGTTGAGTAATCTGTAATTGTCTTCCCCATCTGTATGACCGGTAAAAAATTTGACATTGAAAAAGATTTCATTCGATGCCGGATTGCGTGAACGATAATCATCAATATAGGAAGACATATCAAAACCACAACAAGTGAATGTACCATCGTTTTGGCCGGATGGATTATTCGACTTTCGCGCTCTGAGATAGAGTGTGGGGACGTCATTGATTTCTTCCGGCATATCATACGTCATTAAATATTCGTATTCCTGTTCGCGCGGCGCCTCTTCGTGATAGAACCAAAAAAACATCAGTTTCCTGATAATCACAATATCAGCTATTATCCTGCTTATTGGCTCATCGTAATAGGTTGTTCCTTCAGTTTTTGGTCTCGCAAAAGTACTGAATATTTGTTTGAAGTGCAAATTGGAAGCGGTTTTAATAAGTGGGTCAGGTTGATTATTTAAATCAACGTCAAAACTTGTCCACAACAAATCGCCTTCCATAAAAACTTCGTTAATATAGGCTAATTCCGGGGCATAAAAAGTCCCAACTGCCGTTTCAATCATATAGTTCAATTTGGCCGAATATTTGACTATGGCCGGTTGGTCTCGATAATACTCAAACTTGACAGGGTCTTTATTACAGCCGGAAAAACCGATGAAGCAAGCTAATAAAAGTAAGGGAAGATATTTTTTCATTTTGATAATTACTGATTCCATTGGTTGGGTATGCCTCCGTGTCCGCGTGCTTTTTCCGGTTTCTGTTCAAAGGGTTTAATAGTTCCCGAATGAATGTCGTACAAGCGTTTGGAAGTCTCCATCATGGCTTCGACCTGATATTTGTATGGCCGGTCTGTAACATCTATTAACCCGCAATTATAATTTTCGCCGTCATTAGTGCGTCCCATCAGGTCTTGGTCGCACCATTGGAAGTAAGCTGTGCCTATCAATCCCGGATGTGCATATCCCTGTTCGGTATAATAGCGGTAGGCTATGCCCCGTTGTTGCTGGTTTTCGACTTGCCACAGTGATTGTGCCATACCGCGGTCGACTGTTCCGAAGTGATATTCACCGATGATCATGGGCGTGTCGGTCAGACGTAGGGCACGGTCCATCATCGCTTTATCCGGCATCAGGTCATAACAGTTGAAACTGAGGATGTCGAAAGCATTGCGGCAAATCTCCATGAGCGATTCGTCTAATTCATTCAGGTTACCAAAGCGTATACCGAGGTTCAGATGGTTAGAGTCATATTTTCTCATCGTTGTCTTGACGGTTTGCAGGAAGATATTAAAAGTCTTGTGTATGAATTCTTTTTTACGTGCGGGCGTATCCCCTGCCTGCAGAAACTTCTGTAACTCAGTTTTGATAGGGCGGTCATTACCGGCAAGTATCAGGTCGCACAAGCGTGCTTCCTGTCCCAACCAGGAGGGTTCATTGCCCACGAAATAACCCAGTATCCATGGGTTGTCTTTATTACGGGGAAGGGATGCACTCATGGAGGCGTCCATTCTTTCGGCAAATTCGGGCGCATATACATCGGCAAGTCCCATCAGGTTGCCATCCATTGATAAGCCTCCTAATTGGGCGGTATAAGGCATCCGGTTCAAGCCTGAGACAGCGCCGCTTGACCAGTTAGCAATGGTATTCAAGCCCCATCGTTCCATTCTTTTGATGACCATGTCGTTAGATTTCTCGCGGAAGTTTTCTCCGTACCGGCGATAGAGGTTCCATGTACCGAAGCTGACTGAGCCGCCTCCGCGCGCCGGCGGATTAGTAACACGCGCGCTACTATCGCGGGTCGTTGCACCGCCACCACGGTTGGCAAAATTCCCGCCGCGGTTGCTACTGTCACGATTGGAGGTAAAGGCGCCTCCTCCCCTTGCATTGGCCTGTCTAAGCTCATCCGGAGGCAGTTCTTTGAGCCAGCTACCACGTCTTTCCAATTCTTTAAAATTGCCTCCACCGCCCGGGTTAACACAGTCAACGCCGTGTGATAGAAACAGATAGCCATCGGGGTCGACAAACCACCAGCGACCATCCACTTTTTCAATCCTGAAAAATCCGGTACCCTTGACTTGTTTCTGTTTGTAGCCGCCATAACGCGAGTAATTATATTCGAGCTTAGCGGAAGCCATTTCTTTGTCCTCAGCCGCCCATGCAGCTTTCAGTTGTTCAAGGGAACGAATTTTTTCAGGGTACTCGACTAAGTTATGTTGTCCAAACTCATCGACGACCGGTATATCGCCTAAATATTCATCTCCCGGATCATCCACTGCAAGGGTGATGTTACGAATCACCAATTCGGGATTGCCGATAGGTACGCGCATACGGATACCTATGGAATCGACGCCGTGAAGCTCGCCGCGACGACCGCCCAGATTAACCCACCCTGTATAACGGGGCTGGTTGTAAGTGGCAGCCAGGTCGATGCGGGCATCGGGCAGTCGGCGGTATAACCGTAAAGGAATAGCTAATTTATTCCATCCATTAGGAATATAACTCATCACACGCAGCTCATTATACCCGTAATCCGTAGTAAAACCTACATGAAAACGTTGTGCAGTAGTGATTTTAAACTCAAGCACTACAAAGTTGTAGTCATCCCAATTGCGGGGCAGAGTGGGGTTGATGTCTCGGATAGCAAATTTCTGTCCGGAGACTTCATGGTTGCTGTCAAACTTGACTTTAAAGCCTGCAGGCTCTGTCTTACATTGCATCATTGCCAATAGGGCAAGAAATGTCAAACACATTACTGAAAATCTCATATTATTATTATTTAAAAGTTTATATATCAATGAAAAAGAACATTTTTCCAATCATAGCCTTCCCATACGTCCTCTGTGTTCCAGAGGTCGGGGATAGCGCCGTGTCCGCGGGCGTTAAGCGGTGTTTTGGTGGTGGGGGGCATGTTGCCTGCGTGGATGGAATACAAGCGTTTGTGTGTTTCCATCATGGCTGCTACCTGCGGTTTGTAGGGTCTATCGGTAACGTCTACTATGCCGCAATTGTAGTTTTCGCCATCTATTGTACGTCCCATTAAGTCTTGGTCGTTCCATGTAAAATAGGCTGTTCCTATCAGTCCAGGGTGCGAATATCCCTGTTCTGTATAGTAACTGTAAGCCACCCCGCGGTCGGCCTGCGAGTTGACCTGCCACAGCGATTGCGCCCATCCGCGGTCGACAGTTCCGAAATGAAATTCACCAATGATCATAGGTAGGTCGGAAAGCCGAAGCGCACGATCCATCATCTCTTTGTTAGGAGCGAGGTCATAGCAGTTAAAACTGAGCACATCGAAGGCATCATGGCAAATTTTCATCATCGATTCGTCCAAAGAGTTCAGATTACCGAAGCGTATACCGAGAATCAGATGGTTGGGGTCGTACCGTTTCATCGTTGTTTTGACAGTTTGCAGGAAGATGTTAAAAGTCTTGTGTAGAAACTCTTTTTTACGTTCCGGCGTGTTTCCGTTTTGTAGAAACTTCACTAGTTCTGTTTTGATGGGTCTTTCTCTACCTGTCAGGATCATATCACAAAGCCTTACTTCGCTGTTGATCCAAGCCGGTTCATTTCCCACAAAATAGCCGATTATCCAGGGGTTATCTTTGTTTTGCGGAAGGGTTAAGCGCATGGTTGAATCCATTCGGGAGGCAAAGCCGGGTGCATAAACATCGGCGAGCCCCATCAGGTCGTCAGGCGCTTCAAACCCTCGCAGATAGAGCATGTGCGGTTTGGGGTTACCGGTCTGGGCAAAGTTGGATGAGCCGGTATTAACGCCCCATCTTTCCATACGTTTGACGTTTGTCACCGCATTTTGCTGGCTGTAATTTTCTCCGTAACGGCGGTAAAGGTTCCATGCTCCGAAGTTGATTGACCCTCCTCCACGGTTAGTTGCTCCGCCACGGTTTACTGCGCTACTGTCACGCGCTGCACCGCCCCCTCGATTTCCCATACCTCCCCCACGGTTTACGGCGCTACTGTCGCGCGCGCCGGCATTAAAGGCTCCGCCGCCGCCACGCTGGGCATTGGATTGCCTTATCTCATCGGGGGGCATCGCTTTGAGCCATCCTTCCCGTTGGTCTAAAAACTTAAAATTGCCCCCTCCACCCGAGTTACTGCCGTTGCCAATGGCAAGGAACACATAACCGTCTGGGTCGACAAACCACCAGCGTCCGTCAATTTTTTGCGTCCTGAAAAAACCGGCGCCTTTGACTTGTTTTTGTTTGTATCCTCCATACTTTGAATAATTATAGTCGGGCGCCGGACTTGCCAACTCTCTGTCTTCGGCAGCCCATTCCGCTTTCAACTGTTCAAGGGAACGGATTTTTTCAGGATAATCGACTAAGTTGTGTTGTCCGAACTCATCGACAACCGGTATATCGCCTAAATAATGATCGCCCGGATCATCTACTGCAAGGGTTATTTTGCGGATTTCAAATTCGGGATTACCGATAGGAACGCGCATCCGGATACCTATCGAATCAACGCCATGCAGCTCATTACGCTTTCCTCCCAGATTAATCCACCCTGTGTTACGAGGCTGGTTAAAAGTGCGCGCCAAGTCGAAACGGGCATCCGGTAAACTGCGATAGAACCTTAATGGTATAGCCAATGTGTTCCATCCATTGGCTAAATAGCTCATCACACGCAGTTCGTTGTAACCGTAATCGGTAGTAAATCCTACATGAAAACGTTGTGTCGTAGTGATTTTAAATTCTAACACCACAAAATTGTACCCGTCCCAATTGCGGGGCAGGTCGGGGTTGATGTCGCGGATGGCAAATTTCTTGCCGGATACTTCTTTGCTGCTGTCGAACTTAACAATAAATTCTTTCGGAGCAGACGTGCATTGCAGTACTAAAAACAGGCTGATAGCAGCCAAACAGATTGTAATTTTTTTCATAAGTAATTTAATAATTTTCAGGGTGTTACCTTTCCTCCTATAAATGAGGTTAAATATTTTTTATCGCTTGATGTCCATGCGCTTTGTCCGTGTTCGTTGATGATAAAACGTATCCCGCTGCCGGTAGCGGCACTTCCGGCAAAACGGGCGATGACCATATTCCGGAAAATGATACCCGGATTTTCAGGCGCTTCAATGGCATGGTTGAGAATTTTTACGGCGTTAGGGGTGTTGCTTACATAATAGACGCCCACACCGAGGGCGGTATGGTTTTGTACTTGGTTGCCAATTTTATAGCTTGCATAGCCCTGGTCTTCTTCTGCCGTGCCTCCATCGCGCATCCAAACCGATTGGTTAGGTGCATCGTAGGGCGTTTCGGATTGGTAAAAACACATCAGACCATGTTCGCCGTTCCAGATTGTTTGATACTCCATATAGTGTTCAACCATCAGGCCGTAAAGCGTCACGTAATCGCCTTCGACCACAACGCCGTTGCGTCCGTAGCTTGCGTTCCAGCCCACCTGCCCGCCGCTCCATGCCCAATTGTTTCGTGCCTGACCTGTTTCGGGATTGACCGTTCTGGCGCCGTCGAGCGTCCATTTGCCTTGTTCGTCTTTATAAAAACGCATCGTTTTTTCATACAGGTTACCGGTAAAACTGTGGTCGGCGCGCCAGAGCCAAAAGTTATCGCCAAACACATCGTTGGAGTTAATTACAAATGTCCTGTCTACCCGCACGCCGGAGCGGTATGTTCCGCCGCTACGGAAGAACAAATCAGCCAAACAGGTAGGGTTATTCGCATGACGTACAGCGGTTTTCTGCTGGCCTATTTCCATCAGGCTTTTTGAATCAGGTCCCGCTTCAAACAACAGACTGCTCACATTCACGCCTCCTACATCTGCAACCTTTATTGCAGTATCTGTGTTCATACGGGTAATGCATAAAGTAGCAAGGCCAAGACCCATGACAATCGTATTCGGTTTGGCGATGTGGAGTGGCGTATTGAGATAATAAATACCGGGGCTAAACAAGAGGTGTTTACCCGCAGAAAGGGCGGCATTCAACGTAACTTCCGTATCCCTGTCGGCGCGTGCGATATAGAACTTGTTTATGGGGATAAACTCCCCTTTTGTAGTTCCGTTTTTCCATGAATGGCCGACAACATCCCTGCCGGAAGCTGGTAAGAATACGCCATATCCTTTTTGGCTGTCGAAAATAACAAACGGTTTTTCGCGCAAAAAGCCCGTTTTTTCAACGTGGGTAACCCTCGCTTCCGGTTTAAGTTCTGGCAAGGCGCCTTCCGTTCCAACAAAGACCATGTTCATCTGACCACCGACAAAACTCTGAAACGAAGAATTGCGCGTGAACCATTGCTGCTGCCGCTCAACGCCTGCCGTATCCCTTGCCCATATAGTACCGCTCGCATGGCTGTCGGCTATCAAACCGCCCGACCCCCAGCCGCCGGTGGTGAGTAACAGGTCACCTTTAATAAACAGGCGGCGCATACTCGTCGCTTGCGATACGCAAAACAACGAGGTTGTATTAGCGGTAAAATTTTCTACCGTCCGCCAAAAGTTAGTTAGCATACTGCCGGTAAGCGGATGCTGTACGATTTCAAGTTTGCCGACTTCAACGTCCGTTGGCAGATATCCTAACCCGCCAATGGAAGTATAATAGCCTGCATGAACCGTAACGGCATCATACTTTCCGGGTAAGAACAGCATCGCATGACGGTCGGTACCAAACTCGTCCCATGCCGTCGTTTCATAGATGGTACTGATATAATTCTGTATATCCGTCTGACTGTCTTTACTTGAAAAAACTTTCACATTTGGGCCTAACGAACTGTGAAGGTAGCTAAACGGCTCTGTAGCAACAGTACCCGATTTGAACAAATAATAGCTTTCGGCGTCACTGGCTACGTAAGACCTGCCGCGAATGGTACCTGTTTTTTGGAACTCGCCGTCTAAGGAAACAGCTTGGTAGACGTCTAACGATTGGCGGCTGTTCCATGTAAAAGTCACTTTTCCTCGGTCGTAACTGACAGAATAATTCTCGATGGCGTCTTGTCCGCTATACATAAAAGCAGATAAGGCAAACATTATTAAATAGATACAAGAAAGTTTTTTCATAATAGAATGCTTTTTTCTTGTAATATCGTTACAAAAATTTTGCAAATGTATGTATTTTTTTTTAATGTTTCACCAAAATCTGCTGTTTTTTTCGGTCTATTGATATTATTAAGGAATTTTTTAATGTTTTACCACAATCTGCTGTATTTCCGGTCTATTGCTGCTTCCATCGTCAATGTGAAGATAGTAAATGCCGTTGGATAAGTTTGAGACATTAAATTCAACATTTTCGCCTTTGGAAGTTGTGTTGCGAAGCAGGTTACCCTGAGCATTGTACAGGCGAACATCGAAAGTGGGATTGGGATTGAGCGTCTTGGCATTGGCTATCGTTTGCTGACCAATT
>CAYUAK010000076.1:0-2333 GCA_964442765.1 uncultured Tannerella sp.
TGCTATGAAATATGGCTCCAGACTGCACGTTCTGCATCTGTCAACAGCCAAAGAGTTGGCTTTATTCGAAAACAAACCGTTGTCGGAAAAAAAGATTACGGCTGAGACCTGCGTAGGTTTTCTATGGTTTGACGACCGTGACTACGAAAGGCTTGGGGCGAAAATCAAATGCAACCCATCAATAAAAAAGGAGAAAAGCCGGCTTGCACTATTAAAAGCGGTAGAAAACGGAAATATTGATACCATAGCTACCGACCATGCGCCGCATCTCCTTTCAGAGAAAGAGGGTGACGCACTAAATGCCGTTTCGGGATTTCCATCTATCCAACACTCACTCCCTATGATGTTGGAGTTGGCTAAAAAGGGAAACTTTACAAGAGAACAGGTTGTTGAAAAAATGTGCCATAATCCGGCAAAGATTTTCAATATCGAAAAAAGGGGATTTATCCGTAAAGGGTTCTATGCCGACTTGGCGCTCATTGACCCGAACTCTCCCGTCAAGGTAGAAAAGGGCGATTTGCTGTACAAATGCGGCTGGTCGCCATTAGAAGATACTACATTATCATGCAAAGTCACACACACCTTTGTTAATGGTCATTTAGTATACAATCAAGGCGCTTTTAACGAAAGTAATAAAGGACGCCCTATTGATTTTGCCCGATAATTCATTGTCGGGAAACAGCAAACAAACGCAATTAAGTATTAAATAATTAAGTATAAAAGAGATGAGTAGTAAAATCACTTTCAATGAATTAAGAAAAATTAAAGACAGCCTTCCCGATGGGAGCATTCGTAAAATTGCATCCGAATTGGGAATTTCGGTAGAGACCGTAAGAAATTACTTCGGAGGATACAATTTCAGGGAAGGAACAAGCTGCGGAATACACACGGAGTCGGGACCGGGTGGAGGCATTATCGAATTGGACGATACCTCCATCCTCGAAATGGCATTGAGTATTCTGGAAAAAAATAACGGTAAAAGTTGAGTAATTTTTGCCGACTAATAGCTGTTTTTTGCAAAATATTAACTACTTTTGCCTCCGGAATGGTACTGTCTCAAAAGGACTTTCGAGACAGCCCCATTGAAAAGGTAACGCCCAAGTGGTGGAATTGGTAGACACGCTGGTTTCAGGGACCAGTGGCTTCACGGCTGTGCAAGTTCGAGCCTTGTCTTGGGTACTGATTATCAGAGCGATAAGTAATAAAGTGATTAGTGATTAGTGAAAAACAACTTATCACTTATCACTTATCACTTTATCACTTTATCACTCATCACTAATTCTTAAACCTCAACCCCTCCCCATCAACATCAACAATAATCGGTTTTTCCTTATCAATATTCTGTGCAATCAGCTCTTTTGAAAGCTGATTCAATAGATAACGTTGAATAATGCGCTTTACCGGACGGGCGCCAAACTGAGGGTCGTAACCTTCAGTCGCAATGAAATCCATAGCCTTGTCGGTTACGATTAGTTTTATGCCGTTTTGTCCCAGCATTTTTTCAATATTATTTATCTGCATCTTGACAATTTCCAGAATCTCCTCTTTATTCAACGGGGTAAACATAATCAGTTCGTCAATACGGTTCAGAAATTCCGGACGGATGGTTTGTTTTAGCAGTTCGAATACCTCATTTTTGGTTGTTTCGATAATCTCTTCGCGGTTGTTATCATCTATTTTTTCAAACTTTTCGCGAATCAGCGATGAACCTATGTTTGAAGTCATAATGATAATGGTATTCTTGAAGTTGACCAACCGACCTTTATTGTCGGTCAACCGTCCGTCGTCCAACACTTGCAACAGGGTATTGAAGACATCGGGGTGCGCCTTCTCAATTTCGTCGAACAAGACTACGGAGTAAGGTTTCCGGCGAATAGCCTCCGTCAGTTGCCCGCCCTCCTCATATCCTACATATCCGGGAGGCGAACCGATAAGCCGTGTTACCGAAAATTTCTCCTGATATTCGGACATATCAATGCGTGTCATCATATTTTCGTCGTCGAACAGAAATTCGGCTAACGCTTTTCCCAGCTCTGTTTTTCCCACTCCGGTCGTACCGAGGAAGATAAACGAGCCGATTGGTCTTTTCGGGTCTTGCAATCCGGCGCGACTACGGCGCACGGCGTCCGAAATGGCTGAAATAGCCTCGTTTTGCCCGATTACCCGTTTGTGCAGCTCATCTTCCAAGTGCAATAACTTCTCTTTTTCGCTTTGCATCATTTTACTGACCGGAATACCTGTCCAACGGGAAACAATATCGGCAATATCTTCGCTGTCAACCTCCTCTTTAATCATCGGTGAGTTGGCTTGCATCTCCTGCAACTTTTCCTGAT
>CAYUAK010000077.1:0-38085 GCA_964442765.1 uncultured Tannerella sp.
AAGTATTTTTAACCACAAAGAACACAAAACTAACACAAAATTCACTAAGAAAACAACCTGTTTTACAGCGATTTGTGTTCTTTGTGAATATCCTTTGTGTTCTTTGTGGTAAAGTTTTTTGATTTTTCGGAGTGGACTCAACCTTGAAATCTCTTACTTGGTTAAATTTCCCCACAGCTACTCCTCCATATTTAAAATTTCAAGAATCAAATCCGAAGCATCCTCCATTGCCATAGATTGACTCCAAAAACGGCGTTGATTTGGACGGATTATAAAAATATCATTTCCATCGTAATAGTTCAACTTCTTGCGAAAATAAATGTTGCTTGCTTTTTCCTCCCATAATTGCCTGTCTAATTGTTTCAGTTCCTTACCCACTTTTTCATTTGAAAGTACTACTTTCTTTTTCGCAGGCTCAAAAGATATTTTTATTAAATACAGCGGACTATGCGGTTCGACATTATAAACCGTAGCGTTTGCAAATAAATCCTGACCATCAAGAAAATCGCTGAGTTCCCTACATATCTTTTCACTATATTCGATTAGCTGGTTTTGCGAAACAGGATATAATGCTTTAGATTCGTGCTGTTTCTCGTAAAAATCAAGACCGTACATTAGGGTGTCTCTGATAAGTATTCTTTCATTTTCGTTTATTTTCACTATCTTCCACAATTCTTCATTCAACTTATCTGACTTATTATCTACATCAATAGCATTTGGAAAATCTTTTTGTAGTTCTGTTATCAACAAATCAAAATGGACTGAGAAAGGTCTCAAATCAACATTTTCAAAGAAAAAAGGCAGTTCTAAATATTCAGATAGAAATATTTGCTCTCTTTCGATACCCCAAGAGGCAGCGTTTAAAAATAAATAATAAGAGGCAATATCCGAGTTGATAAAAGAGACCAACGATTTCATTATATCAATGCTTCCTTCTTTTTCATTATTAAAAACGAAAACCCCACTTTTACAATAAGCATGATGTGTTATAAGCGATGCGGTAATTTTTACATTCTTTTGACCCTTTTTGATAGCCACATAAGGAGGCAGAAACAAATTTGCATCAATTATCCTATAATAATCATGATTTGACTTTACCGCTCTTTCTGATGTGTAATACCTTTCAATCGCTTTTGTTTCAATTATTTTTTCAGGAACAAAATCGGGACGCATGCTATCGCTATTTAGACCGTCATTATATTTCCATTTACGGTTTGGATTGTTAAAATATGTTTTTAGATTTGATGTAGCCTGTTTGTTGATTTTTTTTATCAACTCAAAATCTGCCATTCCGCCCCACATCGCTATTTTCCAGATTTTCGTATCCGGTTTTTGGCACTCTTCGCGAGGCAGGTACTTTACATCCGTACTGTCAATAACGATACCCTCCAGCACATTTGATTTTAAATAGGTTTTTGGCGCATAATACACAATCCGGTCACGTGGGTTTTGTGGCGTTTCTTTTTTGTAAAATACGATACTTATAGGACCAACGGCATCACCAAAAAGTTGTCCTCCAATATCTTTCGGGGCTTTTCGCAAGATGGAAAAATTATAAACCTTTTCAATATAACATTTCTGCAGTAACCATTCCCTGAACTTTTGATATGTTTTCTGTGTGTTGGTCAGTACTTTTGTGGTAAAAATCAGCGCAATTTCCCCTTTGGGCGCTAATTGAACGGCTTTATGCAGGAACGGTAAAACCATCTCTTTGGCAAACCCATTTTTATCACAATAGTTACGGATTGACGCCGGAAGTTTTCGGTCTTTTGTTTCTGTGCCAAACGGCGGATTTCCTACAACCAAATCAAAACTATTACATTCAATTTCTACATTTTGTTCAATAGCGTCACGTTTATACAGATTATGTCCTTGTTTATTTAGTAGAGTTTTATCTTCAGGGTCATTAATTAGATAGGGCAAATCCTTTCCTTGCCAAAGCGTTTTGGGGTCCAAACAGTCTACCAAACCTAAATACAAACTGAAAGCAGCTACTTTTATCGCATTACTATCACATTCTATTCCGTAAATGTTGTCCGTTAGCAAACTTTTTAATGTCTCAAAATCAGATAATTTCTCTATGTTTTGCGCATTTTCATAACGCTTAACCAACCGTTTAAAACTTTCCACTAAAAAAATTCCCGAGCCGCAAGCAGGGTCTAATATTTTAAATTTATACTGCGTTTCTCCGGTATTTACAGGTAATTTCTCATTTAAAATTAACGTTACCAACGCAGGCGGCGTATAATAGACGCCCGAAGCCTTTTTTTGTATGGGAGCAACTTTTGCCAAAAAATTCTCATAAATTTGACTTATTAGTTCAATTTGGATAATACTAAAATCAAACAATCGCCAATCGGGAAATAAAGGCACTTTTTGATAACCAACGGTAAAACATTGGCGAATAATTTCTAAATGCTCCTTTTTTACTTGCTGTATTTCCCCTGCGTCAATCGAAAAAACATTCCCGTTAAAATGATTTTCTAATTTCTCAAACAGCGAATAAGTTGCGTTTAAGTCTTTCAAAATGTCAAAATAACTCACCGCGTTATCCTTAATTTGTGCGTAAAATTGAGTGTCAGTGGCTTTTCTGTCTTCCAAATACAAAAGGAATAATGAGCGTAAAATTAACCGATGAATAAGATTGATTTCTAATTCGTTCTTCAATTGTTCGGCTCCTTGTGTCAAGCTTTCAACAAGATATTTGTCAACTCGTCGCTGTAAATTAATTTTTTTTCTGATGTCAGCCGCTTCTTCAATAGTCCAAATTAAACCCGAATCGATGGCGACGGACGAGAAAATACGGTTTAATTCTTCCAATCGTTCTGTATCAGACAGTTTGCAGCCGGCTAATTCTTTTCTCTTCATTTCTTCCTCAAAATTTGTTTTGTCTGTAAGCAAGACAGGCATTTCTATGCAGTTGTAAAACCTGATTTCAGTATCGCTATACACATACAAGAAAGACACTTTTCTATAGTTCCATGCTTTCTTATGAATATCGGCGATTAGTTCCAGTGTCTGTCTATCAAATGATACTACTTTTTTGATAAAAACAGCAGGATAACTGTTTTTTTCATCTTGACTGAAATAAATCTGGTCTATTCCAAATTCTTTGGTCTGTTTAATGACTTCTTTTTGAGAATCTGAAAGTTTTTGAAAGTTATGAACATTTACTGCTCTTTCTAGGTAAAACTTTTCTATGACGATGTGCTGCTCCATAATCTATATTGTTTTAAAATCCACCCTCGCATCCCGCATCTGCAGGGCGGTATTGGTTTTCAGTTCATCATTGCCGGCAAACAGACGGTCTAAGGTTATCACTTTTTGGGGTTGCAAAGCGATGATTTCGGCGGCAATTTCCAAATCCATAACTGTCAGGGCAATAATCAGTTCGTTGTTGTTGATGCTGTAGTAATTGCCTTTGTTTTCGACCTTTTCGGTAAGCGGGTAGCCCGATTTTATCATCAGTTCTACAAGCATGTTTTCGGTTTGGCTTTCGGGCTTCACAGGGTCGATAAACAGTTCCATTTGCTGTTCGAGGTTTTCTGCCGTGACGTCTTTGCTGCGCCATACCTTGAAATTGGAAGGCGAGAGTTGGAAGGACTTATAACCGAGGTTAGTTACAAGTTTTGAGTTACAAGTTACAAGGGGGGGGGAGGCGTTTTCTTGTAAATCGTAACTCGTAACTTGTAACTCTTGACCTGTAACTCGTAACTTCTCAATCACGCGTCGGATACGCTCCCGCGAAATATCGGCAATCGTTTTGTAGCCCGACTTGAAGGCTTCGCTGTTCGCGTCGCAGGGTTCGGGCAATTGAACTAAAATAAACTTGCGGGAGCCGCCGTCTTCTTTGTTGAGTTCCAAGACGGCTTGGGCGGTGGTGCCGCTGCCGGCAAAGAAATCGAGGATATAATCTTGATTGGAGCAATAAAGATTTATCATCCTTTTTATTAACTCTACAGATTTTGGATAATCAAAATAATCTTTCCCATCAAAAAGTTCTTTTAGATTTTGAGCGGCATTTTGAGAATGACCAACTTCGGTGTATTTCCAAACAGTCATTGGTGTAATTCCTTCTTTTACTTCATTCAAAAACTTTTTAACTCGTGGCGTATTATCTCCATTTTCTCCAAACCAGATCCTATTATCCGCAACCATTTCTTCATATCGTTCTTTGGTATACAACCAGCAACGACCATTCGTGGGCAGAAGTTTTTTTCCGCTTGGTGTTGTAATCTCATAAACTTTATTTTTAATTACAGGTCCCACTGTCATATCTGAGGACGTCCAAGCGCCTCTTGAATCATCATCCAAATTTTTATAACGTTCATCGCCGCTTCTTATTAATCCTTTATTTTCAGCGCATTCTATTTTTTTTGCAAAACAAAGAATATAATCGTGACTTTCGGAAAAATGCTTTTTCAGGTTTACGGGCGCAAATGCCCTTTCCCAAATAATTTGCGCCACAAAATTCTCTTCCCCAAAAATTTCGTTCATCAACAGTCGCAGGTTATGTACTTCGTTGTCGTCGATATGCACAAAGATCACGCCGTTTTCGCGTAGCAGGGTGCGGGCGAGGAAGAGGCGCGGCAGCATCATGTTGAGCCAGTTGCTGTGGTAATGTCCGTTTTCGCGGCTGTTTTTGCGAAACAAGCCCTCTTTCATCAGAAGCCCCTCTTCGTCTTTTTCGCCTGTGCGTTTTTCGTAGTCTTCAAGGTTTTCCTTAAAACGGTCTGGATAGATGAAACTGTCGTTGCCCGTGTTGTAGGGCGGGTCGATGATGATGCACTTGATTTGGTTGTAATACGAATTTTGCAGGATTTTCAACACTTCCAAGTTTTCCCCTTCGATAAAGACATGTTCGGTCGCGTCGAAATGGACGGAGAGTTCGGGCAGCGGTTTCAGGGTAGCCGTAGTACGCTCCTGTAAAATCTTAAACGCATCGGCTTTGCCCGCCCAGTTGAGCATATAGCGTTCGTTATGAAAATCAATATCATCGGCAAAAGCGGCTTTGAATTTTTCCATGTCTATCTTTCCTTCCGAAAAGACGTTTGGGAAGAGCTCACGCAACACCGAGATGTTATTTTGCTTTATATCAAACGATTGACCGTCCATATCTTATGTTCGTTTTAAAATAATTTTATATCATCAATATCTGCACCATAATACGCTCAATTTGTTTACTTATTTAAATCACCCCTCTGCATCCTTTTTTCGTATCTCATTTCGTCGGATTTTGCCCGAGATGGTTTTGGGGAGTTCTTCTATAAATTCCACGATACGTGGGTATTTGTAGGGGGCGGTCACTTTTTTGACGTGGTTTTGCAGTTCTTTTTTCAGTTCTTCGGATGGGGAGTACGATTTTGCAAGAACGATAGTTGCTTTGACCACCTGTCCACGTAGCGGGTCTTCCACTGCAGTCACGGCACATTCCAACACGGAGGGATGTTCCAACAGCGCGTTTTCCACTTCAAAAGGACCGATCCGGTAGCCCGAACATTTGATGACATCGTCGCTACGTCCTACAAACCAGTAATATCCGTCGCCGTCGCACCAAGCCATGTCGCCTGTCCGGTAAATCCCTTTTTCTTTGTTCCAGCAAGTCCGGGTGGTTTCTTCATCCAAATGATATTCTTTGAACAACCCTGTCGGGCGCTTTGGATAGGTACCTGTAACCGCAATCACGCCTACTTCGCCTTTCTCACATTCACGATCATTTTCATTCAGGAGTCTGATGCCGTACAAAGGGGCTGGTTTTCCCATTGAGCCGGGTTTCACTTCGTCCCAGCCGAAATTTGCCAGCAAGACCGAGCTTTCCGTCTGTCCGAACCCTTCGTGAATCGTTAGTCCCGTTTTTTGTTTGAATTGATGAAAGACCTCCGGGTTCAATGGCTCGCCCGCAACACTTGCATGTTGAATGCAACTGAAATCGGTCCCCGACAGGTCTTCTTTAATCAGATACCGGTAAATGGTGGCAGGAGCGCAAAAGGTGGTGGGACGTATGGTTTCGATGGCTTTGAGCATCAGCGCGGGGACAAACTTTTCGGTGTCATACGCGCCGATTGCCGCTCCGCAAATCCACTGTCCGTAAATCTTTCCCCAGGCAAACTTCGCCCAGCCCGAATCGGTCTGTGTCCAATGGATGGCATTGTTCTGCACGTGCTGCCAGTAAAGCGCAGTTACAATATGTCCCAAAGGAAGGGTATGGTCGTGCAATACCATCTTAGGCATTCCCGAAGTGCCGGACGAAAAATAAATCAACGCCGGCTCGTCCGATTTTGTTGCGACCCGTAGGAGATAATCAGAAGAATGTTTCATCTCCTGCCGGAAATTCACACACCCTTCGGGAATATTCGTAACTTCCGTCGAAAGAACATCCCCCACTACGGCAACGGTCTGCAAGGTAGCGCATTGTCCTTTGGCATTCTGAATTTGACCCACGACCTCCCGGTCATCAACCGTCACAATCATCTTTACGCCGGCGAGGTTGCAGCGGTACACGATATCTTTGGCTGTCAGTTGGTAAGTGGCTGGAATACAAATCGCGCCGATTTTGCACAACGCTGTGATGCACCACCATACGTCGGGGCGCTGCTTTAAAATCAGCATGACCACATCCCCTTTGCCAATGCCGAGGTTCAGGAATGCGTTGGCAGCCCGGTCAGACAGTTCCTTCGCATCGGCAAACGTAAACCTCATAGTTTGAAACCGGTCGTCGCACCAAGACAACGCTAATTTGTCCGGTTCCCTTTGTGCCCATTCATCCACGATGTCGAATCCGAAATTAAAGTCATCGGGTACATCGACGCGGTAGTTCTCTATAAAATCTTCGTAAGAAGCAAACGCCGCTCTCGGTAAGTATCTGTGTAGTATTGGATTCATCTCTTTATAGTCGTATCGCATATAACCGTCAGAAAAGAAGCCGCCCCGTCCACCGCCCGTTGACCATGTGGCAGCATGGGGTCAAAATAGATGCAATCGCCCTGATTCAGAATATAATCGTCTTTGCCGATTCGGATTTTGACCTTGCCGGAGAGGACATAGTTGTACTCCTGTCCGGGGTGCATCACCAAAGCCGGTTCGGCATCCGAAGGCGACAACTCAACCAACAGTGGCTCCATGATTCTGCCGATAAAATTATAAGCCATCGCAGAATAGTTGTATCCTGCAAACCGCTCTACATTGACGCCTTCGCCCCGTCGTACCACCGTATGGGTATTCATACGCGGCATTTCGCCCGTCAGAAGCACCGTCATATCCACGCCAAACAATGCCGCAATCTCATATAACATTGAGATAGGAATATCCAACTTCCCTTCTTCAAACCCCCGATATTCCTCGATTGTTATATGGAGATGCGCTGCTAACGTTTCGGGCGTCAGCTCCAAAATCTCCCTTAACTCCCTGATCCGCTCCGGAATCTGCTGTAGTTTTTCTTTCATTTTGAATCAATATTTAATCCGGCTGCAAAAATACTGCTTTTTTCTTTCACAGGTATCCGCAAAACGGTTTTTAATTTCTCGTCCCATTGGGAAGTAATAGATGCCACATTGGAATAAATCTGTTGAGGCTCTCGATGCGAAGTATTAAAATCTGGTTCATATATTAATCTAAAAGCAACAATTCTAAAATAGAGCGTAGCCGGCTCCTTTCTGTACTTTTCGGCATTGTATTTACCGTACTTTTCAACAGCCCAGTCATATAGCTCTGTGGCCGATAGCGCTCGTTGGTTGATGTCGGTACCTAAAGGAAATGATTGGGATTCGCCTTCAAATGTTTCATCATTCGACACTTGTAAGATATACTCAGCCGGAATGCCTTTGCCGAAATGGGCGCTAGTCCAGGTCAGGATGCTATAGAAATAATCCGGCAGGTCTTCTGTGATAACGAAATTTGTTAAGCCCTCAATAGTAAGAACGGGGGCTACTGATGTTACTCTGTCATGGAGTTGCTCCTGTTGATAGGTACAGGAAGTAATAACAAGCAAGCAGGTTGTAAAAAATAAAAATCTTTTCATTTTTTAATAATTTTGTGTTACTATGGCAACGGCAGGGATGCCGTCGATACGTAGGGGATAACTGATAGGGAGACCGTATTTGAGAACACTTTTTCGGGAGGAATAGTCACTGTTGGGTTTACTAATGCGATGGTAGCGCTAATCCGCATCAGCAGAGTTACCTTCACCGGCAGGTCGTTTTCGTCTAAGCCGTTGAAATGGTTTATCACCCACTTGTTCAAGTCGGAGCAACCCAAAGCCTTGCTGTAGACATTGTTACCTATCGTTACAACATGCGAATGAGCGAAAGAGGCATCGGTAGCCATCTCTATCGAATATGCTACTAACACATCCTGGCCAAAATCCGACTTAGTCCAGGTCAGTACAAGCGGGTAAAGGTTGATATTGGATTCGTCGATGACAATATCTGTAAACCCTACACTCTTTAATTCCGACGCTACTACCTCGGAGGCCGGTTTGACGAACTGTTTGTCTATGTCTGTATTGCAGTTTATGAGGGTTATACAGAAAAAAGCTGCTAATAATATGTAGCCTCGAAGGCACGAAATAGGACGGGTTTTGTTCATAATTTATTAATAATTAATATTTAATCCTACGCTTATAATTCTCGGATAAGGATAGAAATTGCTGTCAATTCCGTTGTTAATCTCGGGTTCAATGCCTTTATATTTGGTGATGGTAAAGACGTTTTGGATTGACAGTCGGCAGGTTAAATCCATCCTATCGCCGACATGTCCAATGTTATACCCAAGTTGAAAATAATCCATTTTCAAAAAAGAGGCGTTAGAGAGGTAGTAGTCCGACATCGGGTTACGGTTGAAAAACTGGCTGTTACGGATGTCGTTCACAGTGTTCATTAAAAAATTATTCGGATTAAAGACCTGCGAATAATTGTCGAGGTCGGAATAGAGATTATTGTACATATAGTTGCCGATGCTAACCCGTAGCAAGGTAGAAGCTGTCCACCGTTGCCATGTCAGGGTCGTATTGAAACCTAAGAGAATATCAGGGTCGGGTTTGTGAACGAAATACTTGTCCATATCGTTGATAACCCCGTCGCTGTTCAGGTCGGCAAAAGCTCCATCGATAGGTTTTCCGTCAGGAAAGTAGAGCTGTTTATATAAATAGAAGGTACGTGGGGCATGACCAACGGCGTGCATCTGCACTAAGTTGTTCGTCCCTCCGGAGATGCTACCGGTAGCTAACCCTGCAAAGTCCGAATCGGAGCTGTTGTTTAGCGTCAGTGTGGTTATCTTCGAGTAATTGTGTGAGATATTAATTCCCATCTCCCACTGTAAATCGTATTTGCTGATAGCCACCACGTTAAGGCTAACTTCATATCCGTTACTCGTCATATTGCCAATATTTTTCACGATACTATTGGTGAGGTTACTACCTATCGGCAGGTCTATCCGGTTGAGCAGGTTCTTTGTCTTTTTGTGATACAGGTCTACGCTACCGGTAAGTCGGTTACGGAAAAACCCGAAGTCAAGCCCTATATTCGACATAGCTGTCTCTTCCCTTTTTAGGTTGCTGTCGTACTCACTGGGCTGCCACCCATGGAAAAACATGTCACCAATCTGGTATTGGGTCGTTCTATCGTTTAAAGCATAACGTGTCATATACTCATAGTTGTCTAACATCTGCTGTCCTGTCAGCCCGTATCCTATCCGCAGCTTCAGGTTCGATAGCGGTTCGACATCCCGTAAAAAACTCTCTTCGTTTGCTTTCCATGCCAATGCCACCGATGGGAACGACCCCCATCGGTTTTTTTTACTGAATTGCGAAGACTTGTCCTGTCGAACCGTCGCCGTCAGTTGGTATTTTTCCATCAGGCAATAATTCAGGCGACCATAAAACGATATCAGCGTGTTCTGATTCACATACTTAGGATAGGTTGGCTCGCTCACGATAAAATCGCCGTCGTAATTGGTGATGTTGAAACTGCGGTCGGTTCGTTTCCAATCCTGAAAGGCCAAGCCCCCCATCGCTTCCAAGCGGCTGTTAGCAATCTTTTGGGCATAGTTCAAATAAAATTCCATCAGTTTGTTCGTTTTATCCTGCTCGTATTTAGACCTTTCACCGCCTTGTATGAACTTGTTTGGCGCCCATTTTTGGGTAACGACGTCGCCTTTTCCTTTCGAGATGTCGTACCCGATGTTCAGGTTTACCCTCAATTTGGGAAAGAAATGAAACTTGTAATCCAACTGCAAGTTGCCGATGCTGCGCAGCGCTGTCCCATTATCCTCTCGGCTATAGAGCAAAGCAACCGGGTTATAAGTCGCCAGCGTGTTCAGTTGTTGCGAGTTACCTGTCAGCCATGTATAGTACCCGTTAAAGGTTTCAAAACCTTCGGCTTTAACCGGTTGCGTGGGATCCATCCGGAGAGCGGCCCCAATAGCGTCGCCGTTACCGAAGCGTGATTCGCTGTTCGTACCTTTCAGGTTGAGCTGTACCGACAGGTGGTCATCGAAGAAGGTCGGCGACAGGTTAAAAGCTACTGAGCCTCGTTTCATATTGTCTGTTTTGAGCGTTCCGTCATTACTGATAAACCCGACAGAAACGCAGAAAGGGATTTCTTCTGCTATGCTACCGCTCACACGCATGTTGTTATCCGTAATGAAGGCATTGCGGTAGATTTCGTTTTGCCAGTTGGTCGTTGCTTCCCCCTGATAGCCGATATACTTATCGCTTGTAAAAGGGTTGTTAGTTATTATCTCGCGGAAAGTGGCGGCATCCATCACATCCACTTTGCGTGCGATGGTTGAAATGGCGTTGAGTGTTGAGAAGTTGACTTTCAAGTCGCCGCCCTTTTGTCCTTTTTTCGTTGTGATGATAATGACCCCGTTGGAAGCCCTTGAGCCGTAAATCGCTGTTGCTGAGGCGTCTTTCAGGATGTTCATCGTTTCGATGTCATTCGGATTGATTGTCGATAGCACATCCGACGAGCCGGAGATACCCCCCATATCCAACGGCACTCCGTCTAAGACGATGAGCGGGTCGTTAGTTGCCGATAGCGAGGCGCCACCCCTGATACGGATACGGCTGCCTGAGCCGGCCCTTCCACCATTGGATGTGATTTGTACGCCAGCTATCTTACCCTTAGTCAGCTCTGCAGGCGAGGTCGAAGCACCCCTGAAGAAGTCTTTTTCACCGATAGCCGTCATAGAGCCGGTAAGGTCGTCTTTTCGCATCGTCCCGTACCCTATCACTACCACCTCCTCTTCCAACAGATGAGCATCTTCAACTAACACAATGCGGAATTGCGATTGTCCTGTAAAGGTGACCGTATGGGTCATAAAGCCTAAATAACTAATCTCCATGATACTGTTTCTCATCACATTGGCGAGTTGAAAAGTACCGTCAGTATCTGTCGTTACGCTATTGTTAGTACCCACTACCATCACATTAGCGCCCGGTAATGGAGCGCCCACCTTATCCAATACCTGCCCTCTAACTATCTCTTGCGAATAGGAAGCAAGCAGAAATGGCCAGCAAAATAAGAGGGAAAAAGTAATTTTTTTCGCCAATTTATTCATGCGTTTTTTAGTTTTTAAAGCCGCAAAAATACTCATTTTTTTCTTTTAGAAAGGAATTATCAGAAAAAAAGGGTATCGTTATGGCGTTTAAACGCAGCTTTCTTTCCATAAATACGATTAACAAGTCAGCGTTTTTGTTTAAAAAAATCCTTCATAAGGCCGGCGCATTCAGGTTCCATAACACCACTACGCACCTCAGTTTTAGGATGTAAGGCACAAGGAGCGAGGCGGGTGTAGCCACGTTTCTCGTCCGGTGCGCCATAGATAACGCCTGCAAGCTGTGCCCATCCGATAGCCCCTGCACACATTACGCACGGTTCAATGGTGACATACAGTCGGCAGTCAGGCAGGTATTTAGCGCCTAAACCGCCTGTGGCGGAGGTTATAGCAAGCATCTCCGCGTGTGCCGTCGGGTCGTTCAGTCGCTCTGTTTGGTTATGGGCGCGTGCGATGATACGGTCACCGCAAACGATAACAGCACCTACCGGCGCTTCGTCCTCTGCAGCAGCAAGACGAGCCTCCGCCAGGGCCTGCTTCATAAAATAATCATCGGTAAATGTTTGCATAATAACAGGTAGTTTCATTCTGTAACATTGTCGTCAAATTTTTTGCAAAGTTAGTATTTTTCGTTGAAAAAAGAAAAACTACTCCCATTCCCCAGCGATTCAGCGAGAAAAAAAATCATTTCGGTCATTCTTTTACATTTCATATCATAAATATCCGGAAAAAGATTTTTTCAAAAAAAAATACGTCTTATTATCAATATGTAAACTATTGTTTATTTTCACGCTGAATCGCTGAAAAATTTCGCATTTATGCGGTGATTGAAAAATTTCTTGTATCTTTGCGGTTATTTAATATTATGGAAGAAATAAGAAACAACTACTCAGCGCTGAATAAACTTCGGATTGAGCTACCGCCGGTAGGGGTTAAATTCAGCTTTTTCCGGCCTGAGGGTATACCTGCTTTGGAGATGGAAGCGCGTCTTTCGCTGTGTGAAATGTTGAAGACGGCACAGTGTGAGAACCGTAGTTTTTACTTTTCAAAAGCGCATACCGAAACATGTGTAGGCAAGATACTGCTGGGTATGGACGAAATGGCGCCTTTTGCCGAAAGCGGACAAATAGGGCCGCGTCTGGGTGTCTTCGAGGAGGCGCGCTGTAACCAGCATTTTTATCAGTTCGTACCCAAATTGGATAAGGGCAATACAAACTTTGTCCTTTTTGCACCGGTAGAAAAACTGACGTATGAGCCGGATGTGCTTGTCATCAGCGCTTACCCGGAGCAAGCCGAGGTTGTTATGCGCGCCATGACCTTCAGTACCGGCGAGATATATAAGTCATTGTGTACGCCGGTTATGGGTTGTGCCTGGTTGCTTATCTACCCTTACCGGAAGGCCGAGGTGAACTTTATCGTGCCTGCGCTTGTACACGGGCTGCACGGCCGGCAGTTGTACCCGGCTGATACGTTGCTTATCGGCATCCCTTACCGCTGGATACCCACCATACTGACCAATTTGGAGCGTATGCCTTTACAGTTGGAAGGACATAAAAGCAAAGCGAACTATTATGCTGAATTTGGGGGTATTATTACCGACCTGATAGAAAAATCTAATAATTTAAACACCAACAAAATATGAGAAAATCAATCGCTGCCGTGACCCATCAGCCGGGTCAATTATCTATTGAAGAAGTAGAACTTTCGCCGCCCAAGGCATCTGAAGTCGTTGTTAAAATCGTTGCTTGCGGCGTATGTCATACCGACGCTGCTGCGCTCCATCAATTTATTCCGGTCGCGCTGCCTGTTGTTTTAGGCCACGAAGGGGTCGGCATTGTAGAAGATACGGGAAGCGAAGTGACTACTCTACAGAGAGGCGACCGTGTTATCCTTTCATTTCCTTCCTGCGGGCATTGTGATTATTGCCGCGAAGGCCATCCATACGCTTGCGATAGCCTGAACAAGCTGTTTTTTGACGGGGTCTATAAGGACGGCACAAAACGCATATTTCAACAAGGGACAGAGATCTCTTCCTTTTTCGGACAGGGTTCGTTTGCTAACCATGTCATCGTAGATGCCCGCAGTGCGGTTAAAGTTGCTGTCGAATCGGACGACGATTTAGCCCAGTTATGTTCGTTAGGCTGTGGCGTACAGACAGGCGCCGGCGCTGTCCTGCTCCGTCTTAAACCGAAGAAAGGCTCCTCAATCGCTGTTTTTGGATGCGGTGGGGTAGGCATGAGCGCTATCATGGCGGCTGCCATTGCAGGATGCAGTACAATTATCGGAGTAGATATTGTCCCTTCAAGGCTAGCGCTGGCCATAGAATGCGGCGCGACGCATGTCATCAACAGTAAGGCGACAGACCCGGTAGCAGAAATAAAACGTATCACGCAAGGAGGCGCTCATAACAGCGTCGAAGCATCGGGCATCGCCGGCGTTACACTGCAAGCGCTTGGATGCCTGCGACGCGAAGGCGCCGCAGTATTACTGAGCGTCACAGGCCCGGAAACGGTCAGTATCCCCTTAGAAGCCCTTATCCTGAATCCCAGCGCTACGCTCACCGGCCTTAGCGAAGGCGCCTCCAACCCGCAAACCTTTATCCCCGAATTAGTACAATACTACCAGGAAGGACGATTGCCAGTCGACAAACTCAACACCTTTTACGGCTTCAAAGACATCGAAAAGGCTTTTCAAGATTCGCACGAAGGGACAACGGTCAAGCCTGTGCTGCGCATTTAGACCTATATGTATCATTTTTAAAATAAAACAACTATGAAGAAATTATTTATTGTTTTGACAGGACTTTTTTTAATCTGTGGCATCGGATTTGCACAGATTAACACTTTGACAGCCAAAGAAGTGAAGCAGGGATGGAAGCTGCTTTTCAATGGCAAAAATTTAGACGGATGGACGTCGGTTGGTAGAGAAACACCCCCTGAAAGAGGCTGGACAGTTGAAAACGGCGTGTTGACTGTGAACAAAGGAGGCCCTCAAAAAGGGGGTGACATCATCACGAAAGACCGCTATTCGGATTTTGACCTCATGGTTGAGTTCAAAATAACGAAAGGCGCAAACAGTGGTATCAAATATTTCTTTGTGAGATATGACAAAGGCGGATGGCTCGGCTTTGAATACCAGATTCTCGACGACCAGACACATCCCGACGCTAAAGCAGGACGCGACGGAAATCGTTTACAGGGAGGATTATATGACATGTTTGCCCCTGCAAAAAACAAAAAAGACAAACCTGTCGGCGAGTGGAACCAGGCACGGATAGTAGCCAAAGGGTCGAAAGTGGAACATTACCTGAACGGGAAAAAAATACTTACCTTCGACCGGAAAAGCGAGCAGTTCAAAGAAGCCCTTAGCCATAGTAAGTTTAATGGCAGTGAACCTATGTTTGGTGATGTCAAAAGCGGACATATTCTGCTACAAGAACATCAGGATGAGGTCTCGTTTCGAAATGTTAAAATCAAACTGTTATGAATACATCAAGAAGAACTTTTATTAAAGGCTCTGTTTGCGGAGCCATTGGCACAGCTTCCTTACCGGCCTTTCTTACCGGATGTACCGCAAAAGATGGAAGCGTCAAACTGAAACATGTCGATGTGCCGGAGATATTGGTTAAAGCGGCTGACGGGCGTCCGCTGAAAGCAGGTCTGGTAGGATGCGGCGACCGCGGAACAGGCGCAGCAGAAAATTTTTTATCTGCCGGCAATGGATTATCTATCACCGCCATGGGAGATATTTTTAAAGACCGGATGACTATCAGCCGCGAAGCGCTTTCTAAAAGAGGCGTTAATGTGCCGGACGACAAGTGTTATATAGGATTCGACGCCTATAAGAAAGTCATCGATTCGGATGTGGACATCGTACTGCTTTGTACGCCTCCCGTATTTCGTCCGCTTCATTTCGACTACGTCATCGAAAAAGGCAAACATTGCTTTATGGAAAAACCGTGCGCCGTCGACCCCACCGGCGCGCGCAAGATACTGGCCGCTTCCAAGATAGCCGATTCAAAGGGACTTTCTATCATCAGCGGCACGATACGGCGCTCACAGAAAGACTGTATTGA
The DNA here is from genome assembly GCA_964442765.1 of uncultured Tannerella sp. Taxonomy (GTDB): domain Bacteria; phylum Bacteroidota; class Bacteroidia; order Bacteroidales; family Tannerellaceae; genus Tannerella. Next base: position 15,629 of record CAYUAK010000077.1, read on the forward strand.
GACCTACCGTCGCGTGGCCGGTGGCGCTATCGGCGAAATAATCTCGGCCCATGTCATTCGCCACGGAGGCGCCTTGTGGTTCAAACGACGCGAGCCGGAATGGAGCGACATGGAGTATATGCTCCGTAACTGGGTGAACTTCTGCTGGACATCGGGCGACCACTTAGTAGAACAGTTTATTCACGAAGTCGACCAGATGTCGTGGTTTATGGGTGACAGGTCACCGGTCAGAGCAGCCGCTACCGGCGGACGGCAACGTCGGGTGACAGGCGATATGTACGACTTTTTCAGCATTGAATATAGCTATGATAAAGGTGTCCGCGCACACTGCACCTCACGGCAGATAGGCGGTTGCGACAACGAGACCAGCATCATGGTCTACGGTACCAGGGGGTATACCAATTGTCGTAACGCTATATATAACTATGACGGTCAGGAGATTTGGAAATATCCATACCCGGAGAAAGACGCCCCCGACCAGTCGATGGCCGTGCCCGACCCGTTTATCTCCGAGCATGTACGGTTAGTAACTGCTATCCGCACCAACAAGCCGGTCAACGACGCCGAAAAACATGTCCACTCCGTACTGATGACCATTATGGGACGCATGTCGGCCTATACCGGCAGGTTCGTTAAATGGGAAGATGTCCTGGCCTCTACCATGAAATTAGGCCCCGACACCTTCGAGTTTGGCCCAGTACCCAACATCCCCGAAGAGATACCCCGTCCCGGAAGAGCGCCAGCCGGATAATTTTTTCTCAACACAGAGGTATAGAGAGAACACAGAGAATACTTGTTCTTACCCAATATAGCAAGATTGAAAAATGTAAATATTATACCACTCATGGAAAGAAGAAATTTTATCAAACAATCACTGATAGCCGCCGGTGCGCTATCTCTATCCGACCGCTTCGTACATGCAGCCATGACTAAAGCCGCACAGAACCCTGTCCCCTTACGCAAATCCATCATGTGGGGAACAGTCGGCATCCAAGGCACTATCCTCGAAAAGTGCAAAGCCATCAAGGAGGCAGGATTCCACGGCATCGAGCCTAACAGCCACGACAACCGCAAAGAAGTCCTTGACGCCATGAAGGCAACCGGCCTCGTCGCTTCAAGCGTATGTAACTCCAAACATTGGCAAACAACCATGTCGCACCCCGAAGCCGAAGTGCGGAAACAAGGCATCGCCAACATGATTACAGCCATGGAAGACGCCAAAGCCTACGGTACCGATGCCGTCTTATTAGTACCAGGAAGAGTGGACGAAAACACAACCTACGAAGAGTGTTGGAACCGCTCAACCGAATGTATCAAAGAACTCGTACCGATAGCCGAAAGTATGCAGATCAAGATAGGCGTCGAAAATGTATGGAACAACTTCCTTTTAAGCCCCGTCGAGATGCGTATGTACATCGACCAGTTCAATAGCCGATACATTGGCTCATACTTCGACTGCGGAAATATCCTCGTCTACGGCTGGCCCGAACAATGGATAAAGACGTTAGGCAACAGGGTAGTACGTATCCATATAAAGGAGTTCAGCAAACAAACAGCCGACAAACAGGGACGCTCTTCCGGCTTCAACGTCAAACTGACCGAAGGCGATGTCCGATGGAAAGAAGTGATGAAAGAAATTAAACAGAACTACAAAGGAGGCTGGCTTACAACTGAACAGGGTAATTCGCGCTCGTTAGACGATCTCAAAGACCTGAGCGCCCGCTTTGATGCCATTATAGCCATGTATTAATATTATAAGAGTATGAAAATCAAATTAATAAGTCTATTATTATTCGGTTTGACAGCTTCAGTGACCCTCTTTGCGCAAACAAACTACACATCCGACTGGGCATCCATCGATAGCCGTCCTACGCCACAATGGTTCACGGACGCTAAGTTTGGGATATTTATTCATTGGGGCGTATACAGCGTACCCTCCTGGGGCCCGTTAGTGAGGGACGGGGCAAAAGGTATTTATGAATGTTATGCCGAGCATTACTGGAACAGGCTGATGAACAAACACCCTTTATTTATCAAACATCACAATGAAATGTACGGCGAATCGGTCAAGTACCAGGATTTTGCCTCCGACTTCAAATGTGAGATGTTTCAACCGGACGAATGGGCGAAGCTGTTCCAAAACGCCGGCGCCAAGTATGTTGTCCTGACCTCTAAACATCACGATGGATTTGCCTTGTGGCCAAGCCGCTACTCGTGGAACTGGAACGCGGTTGACATTGGCCCGCATCGGGATATCTTAGGCGACCTCACTACAGCCGTCAAAAAAGCCGGACTGCAAATGGGGTATTATTATTCATTGTTAGAATGGTTTAACCCCTTATATAAGGACATTGACCGTTATGTTGAAAACCACATGCTCCCGCAGATGAAAGAGCTTGTCACTAAATATGAGCCTGCCATCTTCTGGCCTGACGGCGAGTGGGATTATAATTCAGATAAGCTACGAAGTACCGACTTCCTAGCATGGCTGTATAATGAATCGCCTGTCAAAGAGACGGTAGCCGTAAACGACCGCTGGGGTAAAGAGACCCGAAGCAAGCATGGAGGCTACTATACCACCGAGTATGACCTCGTTCACAGCGATAACGTCAAAGGCGCCCGTATTCTCCACCCTTGGGAAGAATGTCGAGGCATCGGTCACTCCTTCGGTTTCAACCGGAACGAGCGCCTCGAAGACTACAGCTCATCGGAAGCCTTAGTACATCTGCTCATTGAAAAAGTAGCCTTAGGCGGTAACTTATTGTTGAACATTGGCCCGACAGCCGACGGACGTATTCCCGTCATCATGCAACAGCGCTTGTCCGACATGGGTCAATGGTTATCAGTAAACGGCGAAGCCATCTATGCAACCCGCCCGTGGGAGGTAGCCTCCAAAAACGCCGAAGCATCTGCCTGGTACACCACCAAAGGCAAAGACCTGTACATCATCTTCACCGCCTATCCCACCAAGCCCGTAGTCATCAAAGACATCCCCCGCAAACCCGAAACCCTCAAAATGTTAGGCACCCCCCAAAAAGTATCCTACACCTACAGCGACAAACGGCTCACCATCCACCCCCCCGCCCTCACCATCGCCCAATCCCCCTGCAACTACGCCTGGGCCATCAAGATAACCAACTGCCTGTAGCTCCCCGCCTTGACGCAAGTTTGGAACTTATAACTCCCAAAAAACTAATTCTCCGTATTTATTTGCATCAAAGCAAACGATTTGATTTGAATGTATTGTTTGAGATAGTTGAATTATTGGCTCAAGACAAACCATTACGGGAAGATAATTATGCACACAAATTAAAGGGGCAGTATATTGGTATTTGGGAATGTCATCTATGAAGAGACCAATGAGTACATCCCCCTGTCCCCATTTTCTTCCCTTCGGAAAGAGACAGATTATTTATTTACATCAAGGAACGTTCTTCCATTCTGAAAGAGACACATTTGTTCCGCAAGCGAAACAGACACATTGTCTGACTATTAACACTAAGGAACGTTGATTGATTTTCAAAGGAACGTTCAAAGGGGGATTATAATGCAGATTATTAATTTAGTGAAGTCGTCATGTTACAGTTAAGAATCGGAATAGACGCAGGTTCAACTACCCTGAAGTTCGTCGTTCTAAACGACAGAAACGAAATCATTTATAAGTCGTACCGCCGACACAAAGCCGAAATTCGGCAGATGTTCAGGGAAGAATTGAACGCTATTAGCAGGAGATTTGTCCAAGCAACGTTTTCGGTTGCGGTCACAGGCTCGGCGGGTTTAGGTATTGCCGAACAGACAGGTCTACCGTTTGTGCAGGAAGTGATAGCAGCGGTCAACCTGAAAAAAAAATTGTATCCCTACGCTAAGACATTACTCGATATAGGTGGCGAAGATGCCAAGATAGTTTTCCTCGCCGATAACAAGCGTCCCGACATCCGGATGAACGGCAGTTGTGCGGGCGGTACAGGCGCTTTTATTGACCAGATGGCGTCGTTGCTTAACATCCAGACCGAGCAGTTAGGAATAGAAGCCTTACGATACGGTAAGATTTACCCTGTGGCATCCCGATGTGGCGTTTTTGCCAAAACAGATATACAGAACCTGATTAGCAGGCATGTAACGCTTCCCGATATAGCTGCATCAGCATTGCACGCCGTCGCTCTACAAACGCTGACCAGCTTAGCTCATGGATGTGAAATTGTGGCGCCGGTTCTTTGTACCGGCGGCCCACTGACGTTTATTCCTGCCTTACGCGACCGGTTTTGCGAAATCCTTCAACTTAGCTCCAAAGATTTTTTTGTGCCTGACAACAGTGAGTTTTTCTCCGCGCTTGGAGCTGCATTATATGCCGGTGAGAAATCACAATCCTTCGATTTGGAAGCACTTTTAAAAAACCAGGCTAATAATTCTGTCGAATATTCAGCCGGTTTGCCGGCTCTTTTCGGTAGCAAAAAAGAATATGAAGCATGGAAGCAGAACCGGAATATCAAACCGCTGTCATTCACTGCGCTCGAAAATGTGGAGGGGCCTTTGTTTTTGGGTATTGATTCCGGCTCGACGACCACAAAAATAACCGTTATAGATGATAAACAGCGTATTGTCTTTAAGTATTATGCCAACAACGACGGCGATTCGCTGCAAAGAGCCATTGAAGGGTTGAAAGAATTTTACTGCAAGGCCGAAGCGAAAAAGATAGTCACATCGGCTGTCACCGGATATGGCGAAGATTTGATTCGTTCGGCTTTAGGTATAGACTATGGGATTGTCGAAACGATGGCGCATCTAACAGGCGCTCAGTTCATCGACCCGTTGGTGTCATTCGTCCTCGATATCGGCGGCCAGGATATGAAATCGATATTTGTCAATAACGGGGTCATCTCAAATATCGAACTGAACGAAGCCTGCTCGTCGGGGTGTGGCTCCTTTCTGCAAAATTTTGCTTCTACCATTCAACTGAACTTAGAGGATTTTTCCAATATGGCCTGCCTGTCGAAACATCCTTCCGATTTAGGTTCACGCTGTACTGTTTTTATGAACTCAAAAGTCAAACAGTCGCTGCGCGACCATGCTGGGATTGATGATATTGCCGCAGGGCTGGCTTATTCGGTCGTTAAGAACTGTCTGTTTAAGGTGCTGAAAATATCGAATTTGAACATGCTGGGAGAACATCTTGTCGTACAGGGAGGAACGTTCCGTAACGATGCTGTCTACCGGGCATTGGAACTCATCTCAGGGAAATCGGTTAGCGCGACAGATCATCCAGAGCTTATGGGAGCATTTGGGGCGGCGCTGTTTGCTTATAAAATGTACGACCGTTATCAGCACAGTGGCACAGAGGTGCACAGCGGGTTGGATAATATAACTGCTACTACTTCGGAAGTGCAGTGTAAAGGATGTGCTAACCGGTGCGCGGTCGTAAAGATGATATTTACAAATGGTAACGTTTGTTATGCGGGGAATAAATGTGAAAAGGTTTTTTTTAATAAACATTCAATCCCGGCTAAAGGACTCAACGCTTTTGAGAAGAAAAATAAACTGTTGTTCGACCAATCCCCGACATCCCCCAGCCCTCATAACATCCCCTTTCCCCCATCAAAGGGGGAAAGGGGGAAAGGGGGAAATCATAATTCTGAATGCAGAACGATTGGCATCCCGCGTGTGTTGAATATGTTCGACGACTTCCCGTTTTGGAACGCTTTGTTTGCCGCTTGTGGCTTTGAGGTTGTCTTATCGCCCGAATCAACCGTCGCCCTTTTTCAGAAAGGCATAGGCAGTGTGATGTCGGATAATATCTGCTTCCCTGCCAAATTAGTGCATGGTCATATCGTGGCGTTACTCGAACAAAAGCCGGAACGTTTGTTTTACCCGTTGATACCGAAAACGGAAAAAGAGTTTTCTAACACTTCCAACTCATTCAACTGTCCGGTAGTTAGCGGCTATCCGGATGTCATTCGCAGTTCGATAGACCCCGAAGGCAAATACGGCATACCGTTTGATACGCCTGTTATCGGTTTTAATTCAGAGAAAACACTGAAAAAAACTTGTTGGAGATATTTCTCAGGGATAGGTGTGGCAAAACAAACTTTCGATACTGCTTTTCGTCTTGCTTTGGGTGTCAGGAACAACACAACGAAACAATTAGTTGAATATCAAAATGATATTTTGCAAAAAGCCATTCGCGACCATTCCATGGTTTTTATTGTCGCCGGTCGTCCCTACCATACCGACCCGTTGATACATCAAAAAACCGGACAAATCTTGTCGGATTTAGGGGTGATAACGCTTACTGACGATGTATTCAGAAATCTCCCGCTTACGACAGGCAACGATTTTAGCAACCTTAACTTTGTTTCGCAATGGTCGTATCCTAATCGCGTCATACAGACTGCTTTACAAGTAGCCCAACTTCCCCGTAACGTCCAGATGGTTCAACTCAACTCCTTCGGTTGTGGCCCTGATTCGTTCCTGATGGATGAGGCATCCGAGATATTGAAAAAAGCAGGCAAACATCTGACCGTTATACGCATAGATGAGATAACCAGTCCAGGCTCTACCCGTTTGCGCCTGCGCTCTTTGGTCGAATCACTGAAAGCTTCCTCCCAATCGACCCCAGCATCTAATTACAACTACAAAGGCTATCGTGCTACATTCGACAAACAAGACTGGCAAAAAACCATTCTCATCCCCTGGTTTTCGGATTTTATCTCCCCATTTTTACCTGCTATTGGGAAGCTATCGGGATATACTTTTGTGAACCTACCCCCTTCCGACCGCACTTCCGCCGAAGTGGGGTTGAAATATGGACACAACGAAGTATGCTATCCTTCTACATTAGTTTTAGGAGATATAATAAAAACGCTTCAATCCAACAAATATGACCTGGGTAAGACTGCGGTTGCTATCACACAGACCGGCGGCCAGTGCCGGGCGACCAACTATATCGCTCAAATAAAGACCGGATTAACACGGGCCGGATATGAAGACATTCCCGTTATTTCGCTAGCTACCGGTCAATCGATTCAAAACGAACAGAAAGGATTCAGCCTGCCCTGGCGCAAGCTACTCAATATAGTAGCCTACGCTGTGCTTTATGGCGACGGACTCTTTCAGATGTACAACGCTACCGCTGTCAGGGAGAAGACAAAAGGCCATGCAAGAAAGCTTTTCGACTTCTATATGTCGAATGGAAGCGCTTGTGTGGCACGTAATGATGCCCGTAGCTTGCTCCAATTATTAGAACAAGCCGTCGCCGATTTCAACCTTATTCCGGTACAAACGTGTGAGTTTACCAAAATCGGACTGATAGGAGAAATCTTCGTCAAGTATAACAACTATGCACAAGCGTTTATCTCGGAATGGCTTCGTGAAAAGAATATGGAAGTAATAACACCGCCTATCATAGACTTCATCATGCAATATTTCGTTAATATACAGGTAAATAACACACACGGCATCGAATCGGTATCCTTAGTCGAAAAAATGATTCAACCCGTTTTTCGTAACTATATGAACAAGCGTATACAAAAAGCCGAAGCTATCCTAAAGGATTTCCGCTATTATATCCCGTGTGAATCCATCTTTACAAAAGCCCGTTTTGCTGAAGACATTTTACACTTGTCCAATCAGTTTGGCGAAGGCTGGATGATACCCGCAGAAATAGCAACTTACGCCCGCAAAGGGATAGAGAAGGTGGTGTGTATTCAACCCTTCGGCTGTATCGCCAACCACATCGTAGCCAAAGGCATAGAAAAACGCCTGAAAAAATTCTATCCCAACCTCGAACTCCTCTATTTGGACATCGATTCGGGTATAGCGGAAGTCAACCTGCAAAACCGCCTCCATTTCCTGATGGAATAAGATTTCAACACAGAGACACAGCGAACACGGAGGTTCACAGATACCTTTTCACCGATTCTTCTCTTTGCTACCTTTTGGCGGCAGATTAACCGCTATCAAAAAGAAGCGCGACAATTAGAAAGAACCCCAGAAATATTTTTTTTTGAAAATTACAGAAAATCAACTATTTTTGCCGCATGAAATAGAAGGGAAAAGAGTTTTTAACGCGCTATTGCCTGACATTATTCAAGTGTAAAAAATAAATAAAAAAATATTATCATGTTAGCTGAAGTATTTAAAATGGTAAAAAGCAGCCGGATAACATTCCGGAGCTTTTTTAGACAATGGATTTTATTGGCTGTTTTGGCACTGTCTTCGACAGGGATCAACGCACAACGAATCATCAACATCAATAGCGAAAACGCTATTCAAGGGACGTCGCTTCTATCCACTCCGACGATAGTGACGGACGATTATTTCGGAGCGCCGGAACAAGCCCGTGAATTTATTTTCAATCCGGAGTTATTATCGATGACAAAAAATAATGAGGGCGATATACTGTTTCTTGATTTTTTTGAAGATAAACGCTTCCATGGGCGGATACAAAATGTAACCCATTTCATTAATGGTGTAACCGGTATCACTGCGAGAATAGACGATTCGCCGTTCAACTATTGTCATATTGCCGTTTCAAAGGCGGGTATTTCGATCATTGCAACGATATTCGATAAAAATGAATCCTATCTAATTTCTAAAAATGGAGCAACAACCTATTTATGCCGGTATAAATCTACTTCTTTGAGAGAAAAAGAATTACCTGGCAAGGAACTCATTCCACCCGTCCCTCCGGTAGCTACTCCAATCCCAATGCAGGGTGTATCTCAGACTTCAGGTGAGTTTTTGCCTCCCATCGAGTTGCGGGTTGATAAAGGAAATGAAACGCTACCCGGCTCGCTTGCTTCTTGTGGTAACGCAGGAATAGATGCCCCAGTAACAATCGATGTCTTGATAGCATACACGCCAAAAGCAAGGCAATGGGCTGCTAATAATATCGGTATAGATCATGTTATTGCGCAAGCAATGATTAATGCTAACTTAGTCATAAGCAATTCAAATACGAACATTACTTTCAATCTGGTTTACCAATATGAAACAACCTATACAGAAACTACAAGCCAATATACCCCTGAAAATCAAAAAGATATCGAAGATGCTATAAATGCTGTAACGTATACAAATGATGGGCTTATGGACGAAGTACATGCTCTTCGGAAACAGTATAAAGCGGATTTAGTGATTCTTATTGCGCAAGTTGAAGGCGCTAGTGGAATAGGTTGGTTATTACAAAGAGAAAGTGGATTTCCTACTTATGCATTTTCCGTTTCCAATGTGCAACAAGTATTTAGCGGATATACAATGATTCACGAGATTGGTCACAACATGGGTTGTACACATCACAAATTACAAGGAGGTTCAGCAGGCATTTATTCATACTCACATGGATGGAGAGGCGAATATCCAAACAGAGTCAAATTTTCTACCATTATGTCCTACGAAAATTTTAATGATGGACAAGGTTCTTTCCCTCGTATAGCTTATTTTTCTGACCCAACTATTTCGCTTAACTCGACTGCCCTTGGACATATTGACGATGCTGACAATGCGCAGACGCTTAGGCGCACCAAGCTACTTACCTCACTTTATTCGGACGTTATCAACACTTCGCTGACTGCTATATCACTCAGCGCCGGAACGCTTTCGCCGGCTTTTGATCCGGAGGCGCTGGACTATACTGTAGAAGTAGCCAATACCGTATCTGAAATAACCATCTCCGGTACAGCTAATTACAGTTGTGCTACCGTTACCGGCAATGTTACAAATAAATCTTTAGAAACAGGCGCCAATGTTATCACGCTCGTCGTTAGATCGCATGATAACAGTGTGGAAAAATCGTATAAAATAACCGTTCTTCGCGACCCGCCTGTTTGTTATTCTTATGATAGCCGCCCTGTTTTTCCAAGTGACATCACCGCATCCGAAGGAGACGATCAACTCAACTTGATGATGAACCCGGCAGTTCCGATTGTTGATCAAAGTGGCTCATTAACTTTGGATATGCTTGCTTCTTCCTCTCCCTATTATATTAGAGAAAGCAGTAGTTCGAGTTCTTGTCATTTACTAATAGGTAATGGTTCGGCTTATTTAAATACAATGCAGTTTAAAGTAACCCAAGGCGGGAGTTATAAATTTACGGTTTCTCGGCAAGCTATTATGACCTTTTTCGATTCCTCTACTCCTTCATGTACGGGTTTCATCACATCCAACGCTTATTGGTCCGAAAACGGCACCTCATTTTATTATGGATCTACAATCATTGATGTGACCTTAGAGGCTAATAAAACATATTATTTAAGAATAATTATTGCCCGATACACAACAGATCCAATAGAGCCACTTAACCTTACAGTAGTCGGAACAGGTACACTTTTTACAGAATCTGTCATCCCATACAAGATGGGATATACTTATGTCGCTGTCAGCCAGATGGATAATATAATCAAAGCGCAAAGCGCATCTGCTGATTTCAGGACGCTGACAGCCGGAGCGTATACAGTATATGGTTTGCCATACTCAAAAGCCGTAACGACCGACCCTGCCATTGTTGTCGAAAAAACACTTGCAGAGTTGGAAAGCTCTGGATGTTTTAAACTCAGCAAGACTTCAGTAAGTCTTTCTATCACTTCTAATATACAGGTTTTTGGTATCAGTATTTCAAGCAATGCAGGGGGAAGCGTTAGCGTTAGTTCGCCCTCTTCACCCGACGGATTAGCAGTACCTATTGGCGAAAGAGTGTCCCTGAACATAACAAGCGACCTCGGATATGAGCTAAAAGCGATTGTTGTACATAAGACAGGCGAGGCGTCTAACGAACTCACGCTAACTGAACAGGGAGGAATTCTTGGCTTCGACATGCCTGCTTTTGGCGTCAATATCGTGGCTACTTTTGGTTATAATGACGACCAGCTAACGCTTTTGGACGTTAGAGACGCCATCAACATGTACGCTGACTTTACCTTTGAACAGGCGGATGTGTTTGATGAACCAACCCTGATACAGGCATTAGAGAACGCTATCAATGATTTATTGACGGATAGAAATTTAAATTTTTCGGTTATCGCCTCCGACATCACGATAGAAAGCAAAACCTTTGCTATTGCAGGAACGGCAGCTTCAACTTCGGGAACAGACGGTGATTTTTCTTATAAAGTCACTTTGGAAATTACCGGCGTAACAACGCTAATAACAACCCAAACGAAAACCGGCGTCATTACAGCCATTCCGTATGATAATACACAGGATAACATAGATATAACAGCAGCCAAACAGACTTTAGAAATCGCTACTTTTACCACTACCGAAGCTGTTGTTTCAACCATCGAATCGGCAAAAACAAAAGCCTTGGAACTTATCGGAGCGCTCAACCTGAACGGTGTGTCGGTGGCTATCATCGACGAATCGTTTTCACCGGCTATAACAGGCTCGCCTCAAAACTTGAGCGGAACCATTGGAACTTATACCTTCAAAGCCAATCTAAATAAAGGCGCCGGTACGATGCAAACGACCAATCAATTGACGCTTACTATAGCTGCCACATCCTACGACCCGACACAGGATAATGCCGACATTTCGACGGCGCTATCCATTGTCACAGGTACATCGTTCACAACTACACAAGTGGAAGTAGATAATTCAACACAAGCAAAAGCAAAGGTTGAAACTATCCTGGCCGGTCTATCTTTAAACAGCGTAACAACAGAAGTAGTAGGCGTTTTATTTACAGGGGCTACAGCAGGAACGGCAACCTCGCAGAACGGCTTCCCTGGCAGTTATACCTTTACCATCAAACTGAACAAGGGCGGCGGCACAGAGCAAGAGACCGGCGTATTGACGCTGACCATAGCTGCAACTCCCTACGATGCTACACAGGATAATGCCGATATATCGGCAGCAAAAACTGTAGTAGAAGGCGCTACTTACCTAACTACACAAGTCAATGCACCGGATGCGACAAGTGCAAAATACGTAGTCGAAACGATCAACACCTTACTACATCTCAATGGAGTAATACCTACTGTCAATGAAGATGAATTTTTAGCGGCGGTTGCAGGGACGTATGTTACGCCAAACGGATTAGACGGTAGCTATACCTTTACTGTCAGTCTGAATAAAGGCGGCGGTACAGAACAAACAACGGGTACGCTGACGCTAACGATAACAGCAACACCCTATACGCCGCCTGCTACCTGGTTAGTGAATATCGCCCCAACCGCTTACGGGACGGTAACAGTTAGTCCAACAGGCGCTATTGTTGAAAATACAACTGTCACACTAACCATCACCCCGAATGAAGGGTATGAGTTAGACGAAATCAATGCCTTTAAGGCTTCGAATGTAACTGACATCGTGACGCTCTCAGGGACAGACAATACTCGAACCTTCCTGATGCCTGCATACGACGTAATGGTAGAAGCAACTTTCAACAAGACCACCGACCAATTAGCTGTGGAAGAAGCCATTCTACTGATTAACAATATGAGCGCCGTATCTATCCCACAAGCTACAGCCAATACGGAGGCTACTGTGAAAAATGTACTTGCCGGCTATATCAACGCTCTACCAGGCATGAACGCGACAGGTATCACCGTAGAAGCCGCCGACATAACGTTTCCGACAATTAACCCGGCTACCGAAGGTACAACGACTAACCTTGCCGGAACGAATGGCAGCTTTACATTTATCGTAACACTGAAGAAAACGGGTAGCGCATCGGTATCAACTAATTCCAAAACGGGTGTTATCGTTGCCACTGCATACGACCCAACACAGGATAATGACGACATCGCAGCCGTCAGGCTTATCGTTGAAGGCGCTAATTATTCTGCCACGCAAACAGAGGTGCAGAATATCGCTCAGGCGAGGGCCAAAGTGGCGACACTTCTGACAGGTCTGAATTTAAACGGCGTAATTACGACAGTCGTAGACGTCTCTTTCCAAGCTGCTACAGAAGGAACGGTTGCCTTACAAAGCGGCGTCAACGGGAGTTATAAATTTACAGTGAAGCTGAACAAGGGCGGCGGCACAGAGGTTACTACAAATGAGCTGACACTCACAATTACGGCTACACCCTACGATCCGGCACAGGATAACGCGGATATTTCGGCAGCCAAAACGCTCATTGAAGGAACCCCCTTTACGACTACACAACTGATAGCGCCTGACATTACAAGCGCCCGGACTGTTGTAAACGCCCTGATCACCTCACTTTCTCTCAATGGCGTAATCACACAGGTCATCGATGGTACTTTCTTAGCGGCTATTGCCGGAACAGAAAGTACGCCTACCGGCACAAACGGTAACTTTACATTTACCGTCACACTGAACAAAGGGGGCGGCGCTGAGCAGATAACGGCATTACTAACGCTTACCATAACCGCTACGCCTTTTATGCCTCCTAACACTTACTTAGTGACTGTGGCCATGACCACCAACGGTCAGGTAACAGCCAGCCCTGCTAATCCGGTAGCCGAAAATGCAACGGTCACCTTGACTGTCACGCCTTCTGAAGGTTATGAATTGGATGTTATTAATGCTTACAGGACAAGCAATATATCCACTTTAGTTCCACTCTCGGGCACAGGCAATACACACACGTTCACGATGCCGGCATTTAACGTAACGGTAGAGGCTTCTTTCGACAAGACCGCCGACCAGACCAATGTCGAAACGGCTATTGCTTTGATTAATACGATGAACAGTGTGTCAATACTGCAAGCTACCGCCAATACGGAAGCTACTGTAAAAACAACACTCGCAGGGATGATCAATATCTTGCCGGGAATGAGCGCTACTGGGATAACTGTCCTTGAAACTGACATTGCACTCAATGGATTTGTGGCGGCTACAGCAGGCACAGTTACAAACCTTATCGGCGCAAACGGCAACTTTACATTTATTGTTACACTGAAAAAGAACAATAGCGCTTCGCTGACAACGGTCGTTAAACCCGGCGTCATCGTTGCCACCGCTTACGACCCCTCACAGGATAATGCTGACATCGCAGCAGCGAAAGCAATCATCGAAGGCGCAACTTACACCGACTTGCAGGCGAACATACAGACATCCGAACAGGCGAAAGATAAGGTTATTTCCATCATCGCCGGACTAAGTTTGAATGGCGTAACGACGGAGGTTGTTAGCGGTTCTTTTAGGGCAGCTTCCGAAGGAACTGTCAGTTTGCCTAACGGCATCGATGGCAGTTATACCTTTACTATCAAATTAAACAAGGGCGCAGGTACACAAGTAGTTACCAATATGCTGACATTAGTTATCACCGCTACTCCCTACAATGCTTCGCAAGATAACAATGATATTTCTGCTGCCAAAGCTATTGTCGAAGGAGCGCCTTTCATCACCACACAAACGAATGCGCCCAACATCGTTAGCGCTAAAGCGGTCGTTGAGGCAATTATTTCGGCGCTTCCGTTGAACGGCGTTACGGTATCTGTTATGGATGGCGTGTTTACAGGGGCTACAGCAGGTACTTCCGGAACACATGGAGGAACCAATGGCAGTTATACCTTCACCGTCGAACTGACAAAAGGCGCCGGCACGATGCAGACGACCTCCCAACTGACGCTGACCATTACCGCCACACCTTATACGCAGGCCGGTCAATACATTCTCCAAATCACCCCGTCTATGAATGGAGCAGTGACAGCCGATAAGACGAATCCAATAAACGAAAATGAAACAGTCACGCTGACCATCACGCCTGCTAATGGTTATCAATTAGACGCTATCAATGCGTTCCAGACAGGCGCGACGAATGTGCCGGTAGCCCTTACAGGCACAGGCGTTACGCGCACCTTCTGGATGCCAGGCCATGATGTAACTGTAGCGGCAACATTTACGAAGACAACAGACCAAGAAGAGGTAGAGACAGCCATAGGATTGATTAACGGATTGACTAACATGAGCGTCCAGCAGGAGACGGCCAATACGGAAGCGACCGTCAAGGCCTGGTTAGCCGATCATATTAACGCCCTACCGGGTATGGCAGCAACGGGTATTGCAGTCAGCGCCAACGACATCTCCATCAGCGGATTTAACGCTGCAACAGCCGGGACTGCTACGAATCAGACGGGTACTAATGGCGTCTTCTCCTTCTTTGTTACCCTGTCAAAAACCGGTAGCGCTACTGTAAACTCTAACGTCAAGAATGGGGTTATCATCGCCACACCCTTTGCTTCTATTAAGTATGATGTGACAATTACTGCCACCACGAACGGGACAGTAACGGCCAACCAGACGAATATCACTGCCGGTACTACCGTTACCCTGACGATAACGCCTGCAACTGGATATGAGTTGAATACCATCATCGCTACAAAAACCGGCGATGCGAGCTTAGTCGTTACGCTTACCGGAACTGGCGCTTCACGACAGTTAGTTATGCCAGCATACGATGTGACGGTTACCGCAACATTCCAAAAGACAGCCGACCAGTTGGCTGTCGATGCAGCAATAACGGCTATCGACGGACTGAACACGCTGACTGTCAGCCAGGCTGTTGCCAATACTCAAGCAACGGTCAAGACATGGCTAACACAGCAACTTAACGCGCTGCCTGCCGTTAGCAGCAATGGCATTGTCGTGTCGGTTAATAACATCACTTTCAGCGACTTTACTGCGGCTATTGCCGGTACTGCAAGCTCAACAGCAGGCACAAACGGTTCCTTTGCCTTTAGGGTAACGCTGACGAAAGGCAGCAGCGCTTCGGCAACGTCTGCAACCATAGATGGCGTTATCACTGCCACTACGTATAATGTCCCGATGTATTCTATCTATATATCCACTTCTGTTAATGGAATCGTAGCACCAGACCGCGATTATGTCGAAGCGGGCGTTACTATTACGCTGACTGTCACACCCGACCAGGGATATGAGTTAGAAAGCCTGACAACCACCCCGACAGTAACCCTCAACGGGACAGGGAATACGCGTACATTCGTTATGCCCTCCAATAATGTGACTGTCAGCGCTACATTCAAGAAGACACAAGCACAGATAGAAAAGGAAGCGCTTGAAGCAGTAAAAGCGGCTATCGAAGGCGGCAACTACCGCATCGCACAAGGGACAGGCAACTCATCTGCTTCTATCCGTACTTGGCTTATTAATACATTGCGTGTTATGTTCGGCAATAGCTACAATATTCAACTTCGTTCCGCAGGCGACCCAATCATCGGCGATGTGACCATCTTATCCGTTACACCGGCTGTTGAAGGTACTTCTGCTGACCCATCAGGCATCAACGGTGTTTTTAGCTTTACCGTCAACCTGACGCTTGGCGCTTCTTCACTAACTACTTCGGTTACCCGTGGAACAATTGTCGCAATACCCTACTATGCTACCCTATTGAAACGAATTGAGTTATTGAAGTTAAGCGAACTAACCGCACGTATCCTTAACACCGGCAATGTCGAGACAGGCGAGTTGAAGTTAGCGCTCACAGGGCCTAATGCCGACACTTTCCAACTTCCGACAACAACAGTGAGCAACCTGACGGTGGGCAGCGAAACGGACATCGTCCTGACGCTGAAATCCGGGCTAAGTATAGGCGTGTACAAAGCCACGCTGGTAGTCAGCGGCGATAACCTGACGACACAATCGTTGGAAATCACTTACAATGCAACGGGTAACGACATCATTGAAGGACAGTCACTAAAGGCATGGATGTTAAACGATATGTTGTGTATCAGCGGTTTGAAGATAGGGCAGACTTGGAGCGTTTACAGCATTTCAGGCTTTCTCGTTCACCGTTATACCGCCGTAAGCGAGGAAGCGCGAATAGCTCTTCCCTACCGTGGCGTGTATATCATCACTTCAGGCGAAGCAACGATAAAAGTAGTATACTGATAATCAACTATGGCAGAAAAAAACGAAACAGGTAAACAAGGCGAAACGCTTGCCCGTCAATACCTTGAAGCAAAAGGGTACCAAGTGTTAGCAACGAACTGGCGCTTTCACCGTTTCGAGTTGGATATCATTGCGACCAACAGCAAAGAATTAGTAATTATCGAAGTGAAGACGCGCTCCGATAATTACCTTTTAGCGCCCGAAACGGCTGTCGATGGGCGTAAAATCACCCGCATCGTTACCGCCACCGAGGCATATGCCCGCAAGTACGACATCCAGCTACCCATCCGCTTCGACATCCTCTGCCTGATAAAAAAAGGACAATCCTTTGAAATTGACCACATAGAAGACGCTTTCCTCGCCCCGCTAAGATAACTTTCAGCACAGAGTCACAGAGAAATATGTCGCCTCGCATCATAATCCTGGCGGAAACCGAATCGACCAATCTGTTTCTGCGTGCCATGTCCGAAGCCGAAGAATTGGCTTCAGGAAGTATTGTATTGGCAAATTTTCAAACGGCAGGCCGAGGATTATCGGGCAACTCATGGGAATCAGAAGCCGGCAAAAACCTGACATTCAGCATCTTGCTTTACCCGAAGAACGTTCCTTCCAACCGTCCGTTTGTTATTGCTGAAATAGCGTCACTCAGTATAAAGCAAACACTTGATAAGTATATACCCGATGTATCTGTCAAATGGCCAAATGACATCTATTGCAGAGACAAAAAAATAGCGGGTATTTTGATTGAAAATATTCTCTTTCTGGGAAAAATCATTCAATCCATCATCGGCATTGGCATAAACATCAACCAAACAACCTTTCTGAGTGACGCCCCCAATCCTGTATCTATGGCGCAAGTTACCGGAAAACAATATGACCTTCAGTCCATTTTGAATGACTTCCGCCAATCTTTTGCCGCCCATAGCGAGCGTCTCAACAGCCGTCATTTCAAGGCTATCCATCAAGATTATATAAGCGTCCTTTACCGCAAAGCAGGTTTGCACACATACCGCGACGCCACCGGCCTTTTTGAAGCCCAACTCCTTGACATCGAACCCACCGGTCAGTTGGTTCTAAAACGCACTGACGGCATCATCTCCCGCCATGCCTTCAAAGAAGTCACTTTCTAATCCCGCCACGGGGACGGGGGAGTTGGCGGCATTTCGGAAACGCTCAATAGCACCGTCCCCTTGGCCAAACTCTGTACACCTCTGTGTTCTCTATGTCTCTGTGTTTAGTACGCCTCACGGTACTTACCGCCTTCTTTTTCTTCGAGGATGTTCAAGTAGCTTTTGTAGCGTGATCCGCTGATAGTCTGCTCATGGACAGCTTTCACAACGGCACAACCGGGTTCGTTTCGATGTGTGCAGTTGTTAAAGCGGCAACCGGATGCGACCTTGAAAATCTCCGTAAAATAGTGTGTCACCTCTGCGCCTTCCATCTCAATAGTTCCAAAACCTTTAATGCCGGGCGTGTCGATGACATAACCGCCTCCCGGCAAAGGAAGCATTTCGGAGAAAGTGGTTGTGTGAACCCCTTTTTTATGATACTCCGATATTTCGCTTGTTTTGATATTTTGGTTTGGAAGCAACCGGTTGATAATAGTCGACTTCCCAACGCCTGAATGGCCTGAAAACAAGGATATCCTGCCTTCAAGGATTTCTTTGAACGCCTCTAATCCTTCCCCTGTAGCTGCGCACATTTTCAAGCAGGGATAACCGATATGTTTATACAGAAGAATCAAAGCATCCATGTACTCCAATTCGTCGGCATCATAGCGGTCTTTCTTGTTAAACACCAACTGAACCGGTATTCGGTAGGCTTCGGCTGTAGCTAAGAACCGGTCGATAAAGACAGTGGAGGTTTGCGGATAATTAACGGTGATGACAAGGATAGCCAAATCAATGTTAGCGGCAAGGATATGCGATTGTTTGGACAGGTTTGTTGAGCGACGAATCATGTAGTTACGACGCTCATCTATATGCTTTATGAACGCTGTACCTTCCTGGTTGATTTCAATCTCGACCCTGTCGCCGATAACGACAGGGTTCGTACTCCGAATCCCTTTCAGCCGAAAAGAGCCTTTTATCTTACAGTCAATCGAGCGACCGTCGCTTGTGTGTACTGTGTACCAGCTACCTGTGTTTTTAACGACTAATCCGTGCATCAGACAGTCATGATTTCTTTTTCTTTAGCCGCATAAAGTTCGTCGATTCGTTTGATAAACTTATCGTGAATCTTTTGCACTTTGTCTTCTGCATCTTTCTCCACATCTTCCGGTACGCCGTCTTTGATAGATTTTTTCAATGCTTCAATCACTTCTCGACGGGTATTACGGACGCTTATCTTCGCGTTTTCGGCTTCCTGTTTGGCCCTTTTTGCCAGCACACGGCGGCGTTCTTCCGTCACCGGAGGTATACCGAGACGAATAATCTCACCGTTATTCTCCGGCGTTATACCAACATCCGAATGGAGAATAGCCTTTTCAATATCTTTGATAAGCGTCCGTTCCCAAGGCGTTATCAGTATTGTTTTAGCATCGGGTGTGACGACGGATGCTACGTTAGTAAGTGGCGTTAAAGCGCCATAATACATGACCCGCACGTTATCTAAAATTTTCGGATTGGCTTTCCCAGCACGGATACGCGCCAATTCATCATCCAAATAAATAATGGCAGTTTCCATCTTTGATTCTGCCGCTTTAACGATTTGATTTGTGTCTGTTGCCATAAATTTTGCATTTTAACCATTGCAAACGTACATAGAATAATTTGTTTTACCAAAAAAGGGATGATTATTAACAAAAACCTCCTTTTTTTACAATCTGACAAGCGTTCCTATTTGTTCGCCGCTTATCACCTTTTTCAGATTACCTGCCGTATCCATGTCGAACACGATTATCGGCAGATTATTTTCCTTGCACAGGGTTGTTGCAGTCAGGTCCATTATCTTCAAGTTACGCCGGTAAATCTCGTCGAAAGTGATTTCGTCGAATTTGGTTGCTGTCGGGTCTTTTTCTGGGTCTGCCGTATAAATACCATCAACGCGCGTACCTTTCAGCATCACATCGGCTTCAATCTCAATGCCCCTTAGCGAAGAAGCCGTATCGGTCGTAAAAAAGGGATTCCCCGTTCCGCCGGTAATTATCACAACATGTTCTTGTTTCAACAACTCAATCGCGCGATTTTTACTGTAAAATTCGCCGATAGGCTCCATACGGATAGCTGTCAGTACGGCAGCTTTTACGCCGGCAGCCTGAAGTGCAGAGCGTAGAGCAAGTCCATTGATGACCGTAGCCAACATACCCATCTGGTCGCCTGTGACGCGGTCGAAGCCTTTGGAAGTCCCGCTGAGACCACGGAAAATATTGCCCCCACCGATAACAATCCCGATTTGAACGCCCATAGCCACGATTTCGCTGATCTGCCCAGCATATTCGCCCAACCGGGTTTCATCAATACCATACGACTTCTTACCCATCAGCGATTCGCCGCTTAACTTCAGAAGTATTCGATTCCATTTTCTTTCCATATTCTTTATATTAAATTAATTTTTCTCAAAAAAATCTCAAAGCTCTTATAAAGTATCAGCGGAATCCCTACCCTTGTCTCTCTATGTAACAACGGCATCCCTGCCGATGAAACTCCTGACCAATGCCAAAGATAAAATGATTAGCGTCCGCAAAAGTAGCATTTTTTTTTGTGAAAATTAAAATTTCCTGCTTTGCAGGGGTGCATTTTTTTCTTCCCATACCGGACTTTTCGCCTTCCTACCTATAATCATCCCTAAGGACAAGACCATCACACTCGAAAACGTCGTGATTTTTATTTTCTGATAGTATCCTTAAAATGTAAATAATAAACCTTAATTTGTCGATATATTCCTAAAAAAATCTCACCATCCAAAGCCTTGAAAGGGGTGCATCTCAAACATAGAAGTAGTTGCTATTAATGAATTATTTTGAAAAATCTGTTCCATCGAATCTTATTGAAGAAACCTTTGTCGGTGTTTATCGAAAAGAGGACAAGGTTCATTCGTCCGACAATAGAAGAATAAGGCACATATCCAAAGGCGCGGCTGTCGTGCGAGTTTTCACGGTTATCGCCAAGCATACAGTAATATGGTTGTGTTAAGATACACAGCGAATCCGGCTGTCCGTTAATAAAAACCGAATCGTTGCGTAAAAAGATTTCTTTCCCTTCGTGACAAACGATATGATGCAGGTCGTTATAGGTATGCGCATTAACAACGATTGTATCGCCTGCCCTGAATAGCGCCGATATGCGTTTCACTAACAGGGGATGCGGATATTCGGGCGATTCAAACACTGCCAGGTCGCCCATTTGTGGCATCCGAAGCCCTTTCATGCGGTTATGCCCCCAGTCATTCTTTTCGTCGGCAAGCCGTAACGGTTTGACCCACGTAAAAACGTTGATAATCGGGATGTCGGCAAAACGTCTCGGCAACCGTGCGCCATAAGTCATCTTGTCTATCCAAAGCCAGTCGCCGGCAACAATCGTCGGACTCATGCTCCACGATGGAACGGCGCAAACCTCCCCAACGAATACCCTCAATGCAACAACGGCAAACAGGCAGACAGTAACAACTGTTATCCAGACGATTTTTCTTTTTACCATGACTGTATTAAATTATTTAACTGTTCTCTTGCTGTCCGATTAAGTTCCATTTCAAACAGTAACCGGTGTTTTTTGACGATGACACTTAGTATCACGCCCGAAAAGAAGCATTGCAATGCAGCAAGCATAAGAATGCCAGATACGATAAGTGTAGGGAAGCGGGGTACCAATCCTGTTTGCAGGTATTCATTGAAAACAGGAATGAACAAAACCAATGAAAGCAGCGCCAGCAAGAAGGCTTGAAATCCAAAAAAAGGGAACGGACGAAAGTCTCTGAACAAAATAAAGATTGTGCGTAAAACTTTAAAACCATCTTTAAAAGTATTAAGTTTTGAAAAACTGTCTTTCGGGCGGTCTTTATAAGCAACAGAAAGTTGTTTAATCAGCAGATTTTTATCCAAGGCATGAAGCGTCATTTCCGTTTCAATCTCAAAGCCTTTCGACAACACAGGAAAAGTCTTGACAAACAAGGGACTGAATGCCCGTAGCCCTGACATAATATCTCGCAAATCTGCACTAAATATCCTGTTAATCAACGTCTTCACAAGACTGTTTCCGGCATTGTGAAAGGGACGTTTATTCACTTGGTAATAATCGAATGACAGTCTGTCGCCGATGACCATATCCGCTTGTCCGGATAATACGAGTTCTATCATTTCCGGCGTTCGTTCAACCGGATATGTATCGTCTCCGTCAATCATCACATAACAGTCTGCCGTGATATGTCTGAACATGCTTCGTAAAACGTTCCCTTTACCCTGCCGACATTCTTTGCGGACGATTGCGCCGGACAATTCGGCAATTTCGGCGGTTCTGTCGGTAGAATTATTATCATACACATAGATATCAGCATCGGGTACCCACGCCTTGAAATCATTTATCACCTTAGCAATCGTCGTTTCTTCATTGAAACAGGGAATAAGCACAGCAATTTTCTTCATTTTTTTATTATATCTATAATCATGTCACCCATTCAGGGTTCTATGTCCCCCCTTTGAAGGAGGCAGG
>CAYUAK010000078.1:0-1604 GCA_964442765.1 uncultured Tannerella sp.
TTCACTTCGTAAAGAGACAGATTATTTTTAAACATCAAGGAACGTTGTTCCGCAAGCGAACATTCCATTGAATAATAATTATTGTGTCGTTTTACGAAGTGAAACAAACAGACATATTATTTAAATTTTAACATCAAGGAACGTTCAAAGGGGGAGGTTTCGCCAAAGGTTCTGCAGGAAATGGTGTAGGAGAAAGCGCCACGTTGTCAGGTCGTGAGCACCGCGGCTGCCTACTAAGTATTCATGCTTGACGCCTAGCGCAACAAGCTCGTTGTGCAGAATCTGATGCCTTGCTGTCGGGTTTGTTTCGTAAGTTCCTGCTCCGAGGAAGAGATAATCTATTTTTGAATTGACATCGCGGTCACGCAAAACAGGGGTATCATCGATAGGCATTGAGGCGCTGAAGATGCCCAGACTGCCGAAAAGGTCGAGGTTGCGAAGCCCTACATATTGCGTATGACGTCCGCCCATCGACAAGCCGGCTATCGCACGGGCATGGCGATCGTTGATAACATTGTAACGGCTATCAATGAAAGGCAGGATAACTTCTTTGTATTCCCTTTCCATCAGCGGAAACGAAAGCTCCGTATGTTGCGGATGGGAGCGGTGGACAATCTGGTTATTTGGCATGACGATAAGCATCGGTATCACCTTGCCTTCGGCTAATAAGTTATCCATGATAAAGTTTGCCATACCATACTTAACCCACGAATCATGCAATTCACCTGAGCCTCCCATCAGGTAGAGTACAGGATATTTTTTAGCAGGGCTGTAGCCGGGGGGTGTATAAACCAATAAACAACGCTCGCCGTTGGTCACAGATGAGTGGTAGTAATGGGAAATAACATCGCCGTGTGGTACATTTTGGGCATCGTAAAAAGCAGGTGCATCGCCGTGAACCCATAACAAACCAAAAGCAGGCTGTGCGGCATAACCAGTTACCGTATTGTTGGGGTCAACTATCCTGACGCCATCTACCTGCAGTGAATAGATATAAATATCCGGTACTAAAGGGCCTATAGTTAAACTCCAGAGACCGTTGGCGCCTTTGATTAACGGGACATTTTTGCCGGCCTCCGCACCAACAAACATCGTACCCGTCACAGTCACAATGGTTGCGTTTGGAGCCATCAAACGAAAGGTAACCGTTTGGTCGTCATGGACTTCTGGTGAGATAACCCTTGTGCCGAAGGGGTTTAAACCTTCCTTGTTACGCTGGGGATCCCAGTCGATATTGACATGGTTTTGTTGTGCAAATAAGGATGCTGAAAAGCATAAAAACCATGAAAATGTGAAATAGATATAAAACTTTAAATTCATAAAAAAATGATAACTAATTAATTCCTTTTAAACAGATAGAGGCTTCCCTGCAGGATGTAAACTATGTCATTTTCCATACCGATGATAAATTAGGTAACATGCTTAATGCGAGGCCGTTGTTACTATCTCTGTGCTGATTGCTTCATTTGATGTTTGAGAAAGAGTAGGGGAGGTCGTCTTTTTTTGTTCCGCGACTTTTGTTAGGGTTGGCTGCCATGCTGACGTCAATGACGGCGCCTTTCATCAGGGCTTCGTGGCTCAGCCAGTTTTTTGTATAGGTCTTA
>CAYUAK010000079.1:0-1650 GCA_964442765.1 uncultured Tannerella sp.
ACCTTTGCCGACCGAACCCAATTACTTAAACTTTTAGATGAAGTACTAAATACTATAGAATCTCTCTGTAAATCTTTTAGCTTAGGGAATGTTATTAAAAACGGCGTTCCTGTAGCCATCACAGGCGCTACGAATGTTGGAAAAAGCACCCTGTTGAATGCACTCTTGCGTGAAGAGCGCGCCATTGTGTCGGAAATCCACGGTACCACCCGCGACACCATCGAAGAGCAAATCACCCTTGATGGCATTCGTTTCCGTTTTATCGACACCGCCGGATTGCGTGCATCCAAAGAAGAGGTAGAACTTTTAGGCATTGAACGCTCCTATCAGAAAATCCGTGATGCCTCCCTCGTACTCTTGGTGCTCGACGCCACCAACCCCGAACTCTTTAAGGAACAAATTCGTCAGGTAACCGCACACATAGACGGTGAAAAACAGCAGTTGATTATTGTGCTAAATAAGTATGAGATAATCAACAATAAAGAATCATTTTATAACAATGATGCTATATTATATAACTCTGATGTTACTGATTTAATCCACAAACTTTGTAAAGATTTAGACCTCAATATATACGCCATCATCGCCATCTCTGCCAAATATAAGCTGGGTATCAACTCGCTCCAAGCCCTGTTAACCTCTGCAATCCGCGCTCGTTTCGATGTTGCAAAGCTATCAACCGGCTCCATTCTTATCACCAATCTTCGCCATCTCCATGCGCTACAGGAGGCACAAAAAGCGTTAACGAGCGTTCAAGAGGGCCTCTCCTCTACCCTTCCCACCGACCTCGTTGCCCAAGACCTCCGGTTGGCATTGTATGAATTGGGAAGTATTACAGGGGATGTGACTACGGATGAGATATTGGGGAATATCTTTTCGAAGTTCTGTATCGGGAAATGAAGGCTGCGAAAAGATAGTCACTATATTTGCAAAATAGTTTGTAAACAACACTCCGATGAATTGAATCAAAGAAAAATAGACAATGGCAAAAAAGGAAACCACATCAGAAGAACCTCTCGAAAAGCAGCTTTGGAAAGCAGCCGACAAACTGCGCAAAAACATTGACGCCGCCGAATACAAACACGTTGTTTTGGGGCTTATTTTTCTGAAATACATTTCAGATGCTTTTGAAGAATTATATACACGACTGAAAGCGGAAGAAGCCGCCGGCGCCGACCCGGAAGATAAAGACGAGTACCGCGCCGAAAATGTATTTTTTGTGCCGCAGGAAGCCCGATGGCCGGTTTTACAAGCGAACGCCAAACTACCTCAAATTGGCAAACTCATTGATGATGCGATGGACGCCATAGAAAAGGAAAACGGTTCATTAAAAGGCGTTCTTCCAAAAGTATACGCCCGTCAAAACTTAGACCCGACGAGTTTGGGTGAATTGATTGACTTGGTGGGGAATATTGCGTTGGGCGATGCCAAAGCCCGAAGCGCCGATCTATTAGGACATGTATTCGAGTACTTTCTTGGGGAGTTTGCATTAGCAGAAGGCAAAAAAGGCGGACAGTTCTACACGCCAAGAAGCATCGTAGAACTTTTGGTGGAAATGTTGGAACCATACAGCGGACGTGTATTTGACCCTTGTTGCGGTTCGGGCGGTATGTTTGTGCAATCCGAAAAATTTGTGGAAAGCCGTCGGGG